>NVTT01000112.1 GCA_002401655.1 Gammaproteobacteria bacterium
TGGCAAATTGGCCAGATTGAAAAAGTATTTGAAGCGGTGATCAATCGGGTGAATTCTGAGATTGTTGCGGCGTCGGGTGGCATTGATCTTTATGCCTCCATTGTGAATTTAGAAACGGTGGAAGCGCTGCGCATTGGAGCGTTTGTGAAGGTATTGATACCTGACCAGACTTACCAACAAATCATCAAAATCCCTGAATATATGATTTATGACAATGAAGAGAGATATGTAAGTGGTAGTTTGTGCTTCTTTAGACTTAAAACGCTAGTCTGGAACGCAACACTTGAAGTAGCAGTTTAAAAGAAACAAGGACTAGAGATTGGTTTCATACAGCTAGCTGAGTATTAAGCGTTGTAACTTGAGAGAGTTCTACAGGAGTGAGTATCAATGAAAAATAATTTAATTATAAAGTCTGTTCTTACCGCGGGTTTACTAAGTTTTGTCCTTATTTCACCCCAACAAGTCAAAGCTGATAGTTTACAACGGTTAGCTGAGAATTTATGTGAATATGCTAAAACTGATAATAGAGCGAGTATGCGTAAGAAGTTAAAAGGTGCCAGAATTAAATTAAAAGCCATTTATCCGGGACTTATTTGTGGTAGAAGTGGTTCATTAATGCGTGTTGCCGTTTCTAATGGTGCGATGAACGCTGCTAAATTCATCGCGTCAAAAGCCGGTAAAAAAGGTTTAGGCAATGTTGAAAAAGACGGAAAAACAGCGCTTCAGTATACAGAGGGTTTGGTTGTTGCGGGCGATACGAGCAAACAAGCTTTTGTTGATATCATTCAAGCTAAGATGTAAGCAAGTTATTTATGTGAGTGGTTGTTTTTGCTTTATAGACCTAAAGCGCTAGTCCGAGCACCATATTTTTAAGTAGCGACAAAATAGAAAGGTCAATAGGTTTCTAATTAATAGTTCTAATTGATTACGGTTTCGATATTAGCTAGCTGAGTATTAAGCCGTACCGTGACTATTAGACAATAAATAATTTGGGAGAGTTTCAATGAAAAATAATTTAATTATAAAGTCTGTTCTTACCGCGGGTTTACTCAGTTTTATACTTATCACACCTCATCAAGTGAAAGCCGATAGCTTGCAACGTTTAGCGGATAATCTTTGTGAATATGCAAAAACAGATAATCGGGCCAGTATGCGTAAAAAGCTAAAAGGCGCCAGAATGAAATTAAAAGCTATTTATCCTGCACTGGTTTGTGGCTCAGAAGGATCATTGTTGAGAGTTGCGGTTGTCAATAACGCCTCAAATGCGGCAAAATTTATTGTTTCTAAAGCAGGTAAAAAGAGTTTAAAAGGTGTAGAAAAAGATGGCAAAACTGCTCTGCAATATACCGAAGGCTTAGTTGCTGCAGGTGATGCAAGCAAACAAGCCTTTGTTGATATTATTCAAGCTAAGATGTAAAAACTTCTATGTAATACCATTGTGTAATTACATAGTGATAAGACTAAAGGGAGCGATTAGCTCCTTTTTGTTTTTCTACATTCTACTATCATCAGTTATTCCCACTCGTCTTCAAGTTCATTTTCTAGGTGATGCATATGCCGGTCAAGCTTGTTTAAAAGATGGTGCAGTTGTTCTTTTTCTTCCGCTGAAAAACATGACTCTATTTGCTCACCTGTCTCTATTCTTTTAGGAGTAATACGGTCGTGAAAATCAGCTCCCGACTGCGTGAGGTAAATCAGTATTTTACGCCGGTCTCTTTTAGAGTTTTTTGTAGCAACAAACTGTAGCTGTTTTAGCACTTTTACCGCTCTAGTAACGGTGGCGGCGTCAGTTCTTAAAGCTTCCGCTACATGACGATTGGTTAGTCCTCCATAACTACCCAAAACAGATATAACTCGCCACTCTCGCTCGCCAATTTCAATACCGGTTTCTAAAAGTAAATCAGATAGCTTGTTGCCTGCTTGAGACATTTGGGCAGCCAGTTTATACATTCTGTAGGGTAAAAAGGTCTGTAAATCTAAAGTGAAATTAACTTTCCCTATTTCATTACTCAGCTGGTTGTCAGTATTCGTCATCGTCACCGCACCTCTTGCTTACAATTATTTATCCTAAAACTCATGATTTTTCTAGAGGGATTCGGCTATTTAAATTTCAATATCATTTCTAAAGCGTCACAATGACAATCATAACCGCACAAAATGCAGTTATAACCATTTTGCCCATCTTCAAACCACCGATTAGGGTGTTTTTTAACAAATTCGCCACCGCAACCAATAAAATAATGATAGGCAATATTACCGGGACTTTGCATCCAGGTATGGCAAACTCCGGCTTTAGCCCCCATCTTTTTCGCTACATCGATAGATGCTTCTAATAACTTTCGTCCCACTTTTTGACCGCGATAGTTTTCATCAACGGTATTGCATTTAAAGTAACAAACTTCGTTTATAGCTATACCCCATAAATCGGGTGTACACCATTTATCGATGTCCCACTTTTCAGGTGCAAAAGTCAGTCTAAAACCAACTAGCTTTTTATTATCATAAATAACGAAGCTACAGTTTAAGTTTCCTTTGATACTTTTGTTGAGAACACTTTGAATGGCATCAAGATCTAAATAACCATCGCCATGAACAGTATTTCCTAGCTGTATAACATCTTCAAAATGGGATGAGTCTAGCGTTTCAATTTGTAGATTGTTAACCTTCAATTTGTTTTGTGTTGTTTGCTTCATTATTAACCTTGTTCTGATAACATCTGTTTTTCAGCTATTTTTGAAATTCTAGCCATTTATTCGATATTCGATTTATCCAAATGGAGAAGTGATTATGTACGACCCTTTAAAGAGTTACTCTCCAGGAGTGGGTGAACGTTATCCTAATAGTTATTGGTTCAATCATTCTGGCCCCGCTCCTAAACAATCTAACAAACTACAAAAAGATATTGAGGTTGATGTAGCAATTATTGGTGCTGGCTATACAGGGCTTTCTTGTGCCTACCATTTAGCAACGGAGCATAAGATTAAAGCACATATCCTAGAGGCTAATCAAACGGCATGGGGTTGTAGCGGCAGAAATGCAGGGTTTATTCTAAAATCAACGGGACGCAAACCCTATGCACGCATGATTAGACAATGGGGGGAATCGGTTGCTAAAGATATATACAATGAAACATGTGAAGGTTTAGAAACGGTTAATCAGTTAATTAGTACGGGGATAGACTGCGATCCTCAGGCGAAAGGATATCTTCGGGTTGCTCACAAGCCCAGCATGGTAAAAGTGATAAAGGCGCAGGCAAAACTCCTTAAACAGTTATTTTCTTATGACGTGGAATATATTAGCCAGAATGAATTAAAAACAGACTATTTTGACAGTCGACATGCCTTTGGCGCAATTCGTTTTGCTGATGGCTATGGAGTCAACCCATTAAAGCTAGCTTGGGGTTATCAGAATCTCGCAATTAGGGCAGGAGCTGAAATTTATACAGCGAGTCCTGTTGAGAAAATAATTTCTATTGACCAAGCTCATTCTGGTGCTGGTTCCAATACCCGCTCCTATGCGAACTCAGATAAAAACAATTACAGGCTAATCACGCCAGAAGGTATTGTTACCGCAAAAAAAGTAGTGATTGCGACCAACGGCTACACTCCCTACCAATTCCACCCTTCTATTAATAACCGTATGTTACCCGTTCTATCCCAAATTATAGTTACTCGACCGCTAACTAGTGCCGAGCTGAGTAATTGTAATTTTATAACCAGCAATGTGGTGATGGATACTCGGGCATTAAAGTATTATTTTAGAAAATTGCCTGACAACCGACTCCTTTTTGGTGGTCGAGGGGCAATTAATGGCAAAGATGCCGAAGATCCTTATTATGCCGATCGCTTATTAAAGGTATTAAAAAGTAGTTTCCCGAGCTTATCCGAGGTGAAGGTTGATTATTCATGGAGTGGTTGGATTTGTATGGCGCTTGATGATTTACCCCATATTGTTAAAGGAGACGCCCAAGGCAATCTTTTTTACAGTGCCGGTTATTGCGGAAACGGCGTTTCTTTTTCCGTACAAGCTGGCAAACGTTTAGCGCAACAAATAGCTGGTCAATCTGTACCCAATTTGCCTCTGTATAACCAGTCTTTACCAAAGTTTCCTTTGCCTTCATTACGCCGAGTGGGTCAATGGGGGTATTTTCAGTATGGAAAAGTTAAAGATCGATGGTTTTAGAGCGTTTATATTTAATTATGGCCTTCAATAAACGGACGCGCATCGCCTGAAAAGTAGGCTTTTAACACTGGTGAAAGAGCTTCAGCTGTAATTTCTTTCCAATAATTGCCGTCTAAGGCGTAATTAGTTACTTTTAGATTCTCATTATCAGAGCCTAATTCCCAAAAAATGGGGATGGGCGTTTTTTTTATGCCGATTTCAGAAAAATCCTGTTCCCATTCATCTCGATCAAGACGAATAATATAAGTGCCTTGATAAGCACTTTTCATTAACGGATCATTTGTTTTCTTTCGTAAACGTATACAAGGACTACACCACTCAGCCGTTATTTGAATAAAGACTTTTTGATTTTTACTTAAGGCCAGCTGGTAATGGTTTTGAATGACCTGTTTTAATGGGACGTCGTCCCACTCGATTTCAACAATGGTAAAATTTTCATAGTTTTGGTTGCTGTAGTTTGATTTTGGTGTAGGGTGCGAGTCACAACCTAATAAAAAAGTGGATAGAAATAGAATAAAAATAATTCGAAAACTAAACAAACCATACTCCCGTGTTAATTTGGCAATCAATTGAATCTAAAATCATGTGAATGATTAAGCCTACACCAAATACCCGAGTTTTTTTAGGGATACAAAGGAAAAAATAGAATATTATCGGTAGCAACCTATGAAGAGGGTGAAAGCCAATACTACAGCGATCTATTTGATAGATTGGTGTCGCTAATAAATGGTCTAGATCGATAATCATCGTTAACATCATTAATCCCCATATTAAAATTAATTTTGGGAATTTGATTTTCGAGATTGCAGTGAAATCGACAAAAAAATAGTCAATAAAAGCAAAAGCAATTAACAACGGAATGATAAAGTGGAGAACTAAATGCAACATAAACTCTGCTAATTTGATTTTATAAGAAATGACATTTAAAGAGTTTTTCTATTCATATAGATCTTTTTTATGAGATGAAAATAGCTCATTTATGTAACCTAGTGCATAGTTTGAGCAAAAACAGCTATAGCATGTTATTAAATTACTGTTATTAAGCTTGCTAATCCTTGAGATATCACTAAACTTTATAGATTGAGGTTTTTACATGCTAATTCTATGTTGATATCTCAGGTTACCATATTTGAGACTAAGATTAACAAAATTTAACTAACAAGATTATGATTGATTTGTAATACTGTTTGTTATCCATTGTCAGTTAACAGTTGTCTCTTCAGCTATCGTCACATTTGTTAGGTTTTTAAGCTGTTACTTATCTTGTGGTGTTTAAATAAACTAATTCGAATGTATAGGTACCTTCAATGGCGCTAATAAAAGAACCGATAGTCCTACCACACAATATCTTAAAAGATCCTATGCTCGAATGGTTTGTTGCTCAGTGTCATAAAAGGCGTTATGCGACTAAAACAACCATTATATTTGCTGGAGATAAGCCAGAAACCCTTTATTTCATTATAAAAGGATCGGTTACGGTTTTAATCGAAGATGACGATGGTAAAGAGTTGGTTCTTGCTTATTTGAATTCAGGTGACTTTTTTGGCGAAATGGGGCTTTTTGATGGTGAAAATAACCGTAGCGCCTGGGTAAGAGCTAAGGTAGAGACTGATTTGGCAGAAATTAGTTATTCAAGGTTTCAATCTTTAAGTAAA
>NVTT01000033.1 GCA_002401655.1 Gammaproteobacteria bacterium
GTCGAAAATTTATTATCGTTGGAAAGCTGTAGCAGAAAAACCTATTTTCACAAGTGCCAAATAGTGGATCAGGTTAAACCGATCAAACTGGCTAAATGTACCTAATTTTAGAACTTCTCAAAAATTTCCAAGCAATCCTCGCACCGTCAATATCTTTATTTTGCCAGCCAATAATTCTTTTTTGGATCCAATTAGGAACTTGATGTTTAATTGATGGTGTTTAGTGCTCACCACCGATTATTTAGAATAGGCAAGTTTCTGTGCTAGCTCGTTTAGACTGAATATACGCTGGATAACAAGTGGACACTACCCGCGAATGATCGCTTTGCTTGATAGCTCATCTTTTGACCACTGAATTAACTTTTTAATAAAAGCGATATCGTCAGTTTTGATGTTTCGTTTTGTATTTGTTTGTGGTGCTCTGCAATCATTCCAATTGAGATTGCTTCTTTTTCCTAGACCATTAAAGAAGCTTAGCGTTGGATTGGTTCCATTGGGCGTTAATAATATAAATCCGTTCATGTCTGCTAAAGCCCGCCATTCTTTTGAAGCGCCAGCATGTTTATTAAATAGTTTAACCATATTCTGAGAGCCGCCRTGCAACAWAATAACAAGCGRASGSTTTTTTATTTTRGTAGGCGGTAAGTAATAGYGATAATGRCGTTCTAACKGCTSATGTTKCATGRTTTCTTGATGCCWGCCTATTTTTTTGTCTTCYGCAAGCAGTGGATTAATGCTAATTTGATACAACAGAACTATAAGTGCAAAACAGTGCTTTTTARTGATGATTTTTAGTTTAGGTTTTGGCATGATAGATAGATACTTTTTAATTTAATCAAATAATAAGGAAAATAATGYTARCTGGMAAATTAAARAAAATGCGCGTCGAATTAACCGAGGCAGAMRWARYAAAYGYRGTTCCTGGTGCCAATGTTAATTATTATCTTCCGCTCGGAGATGAAGAAATATTCCTTAATCCTTATATAGGTAAAACGTTTCAACTTGAATTTGGAGGACAAATAAATTGTAGTCACTGTGGAAGGAATACCAATAAAAGTTTTTCACAGGGATATTGTTTTCCTTGCATGAGAAAACTAGCGCAATGTGACATGTGCATTATGAAACCGGAAACTTGTCATTATCATCTTGGCACATGCAGAGAGCCTGAATGGGGACAAAGTAACTGTTTTGTGCCTCATTACGTGTATTTATCGAATACATCGGGTTTGAAAGTAGGTATTACTCGCCATACCCAAATACCCATACGCTGGATCGATCAGGGCGCGACTCAAGCTACCATTATTTATAAAGTTGCCACAAGACAGCAGTCTGGAATGGTGGAAATGGCATTCAAGGATTTAATTGCAGATAAAACCAATTGGCGAACAATGTTAAAMGAAAATCAACCAGATAGAGATTTACATTCTGAAGCGAGTAAACTTAAATCTCAACTAAGTAGCAGTATTGATAAAGTCATAGAGTCGTACGATAAAAACCAAACAGAGAAAAACACATCAAACCAACCGGCCTCTAATCAACAAGAAATTGAAGCGACAAATTCCGAAGTCGTCAGCATTCATTATCCTGTTTTAGATTTTCCAACTAAAATTAAATCGCATAATTTTGACAAAAACCCATTAGTTGAAGGTACTTTGTTAGGTATTAAAGGTCAGTATCTAATTTTTGATACAGGAGTAATCAATATAAGGAAATTTACCTCTTACCATGTTACATTTGTAGAATAAGCTTATTTTGGCAACCAAAACCATAAAATCTAAGTTTTTACGTTTGACTCAACAAAAAATTATGTTTATAGTCGAGTCATCGTGCAATTGTAAGTTTGTAATGCACTTTGTAACAAAGCAATTCCAACGAGCTATATTTGTTGGAGTTTGGAAAAAGAAGAAGAATTTCAAGCAAATAGATAAGAGTAATAATAATTACCGTCTAAACGCTTCGACTTATAATTGGCCAAATTAGTAAACTATGATGGTTAGTTGTGAGATAAATAGTTTTAATTCAACCCTAAAAAATAACAATTAGGAATCCACATGCCAAATCGCAATAAAATAAATCTAATTAAGGCTTCAGCGTTCTCGCTAGTTGCCTTGTTCATGGCAGGGAATGCAGCTATTGCAGGACCTTTCGAATCATCCGTCGCTATTGAAAAACAAATCAATAAGGCCTCAGTTAAAACTCAAAGCAGTGTTGACCGTTTTGCCGATCAAACGCTTGATTTAAACCTTGACTATAAAGCGACACTGCAATTGGTTGATAGTCTTCGTATATACAACAATCAATTAGAGTTACTTATTAAATCTCAAGAAAATGAGATGTCATCAATTACTCGTGAAATGGCGACTATTGATGCAACCGAACGTGGTGCGATTCCATTAATGAACGAAATGATTGCGGTAATCGATAAGTTCATTCAACTTGATATCCCTTTTAAATTGGAAGCTCGCCAAGAAAGAGTTAACAAATTAAAGAATTATATGATTCGTGCAGATATCCCAAACTCGGAAAAGTATAGAAAAATTCTAGAAGCATACCAAGCGGAAATTGGATACGGAGAAAGTATCGATGCTTATCAAGGTATTGTTAATATGGCTGGAGAAGAGGTCAGAGTTGACTTTTTACAAGTCGGTCGTGTAGCACTTGTTTATTTGACACTCGATGGCAATAATGCAGGTTTTTATAATATAGCAACGGGTAAATATGAATCTTTGGATAGTAATTACATTCGATCTATTGAACACGGTATTAAAATGGCAAATAAGCAAGCGACGATGAATCTTATCGAACTTCCAATCCCTGCAGCGAAGAGGGCTGAATAATGAAAATGAATAAAATAATAGCCAAAACTGGATTAGTTGCACTGATTGCATTGAGTTGTTCATTCGGAACATTACAAGCTGAAGACGCGCCTAAAAAAGATACAGGGGCAATTGCTGTTCCTGCTGCCGATACTTTAGCTGAATTGCTAAAATTGGTTAAAGCAGACAAAATTCGTCAATCTAGTTTAAATAAGAAGCGTGTAGCTGAATTTAGAAATGCACGTAATCAACAAAGAAATCTTTTGAATCAAGCGAAAGCAGAGCAAAAACGTGAAGAAGACAGAACTAAACGCCTGAAAGCTCAATATGATGTCAATGAGAAGAAGTTGGCAGAGCTAGAAGCAGCTAAGATGCTTAAAGCCGGTTCCTTAGGCGAAATGGTAGGTGTAGTTCGTCAGGTTGCAGGTGATTCAGCGGCGCGTTTTCAACGCTCTATCGTTACTGCACAATATCCAGACCGTCATCAATTTCTGGAAAAATTGGCACAGTCGAAAGTATTCCCTGAAATTCCTGCTATTAAAAAGCTTTATGAAGAAATTTTATTTGAAATGACTGAGCAAGCTAATGTTACAAAATTCACAACCGAAATTGTTAACAGAGAAGGGCGCAAGGAAGAAAGAACCATCGTTCGTATTGGTGGTTTTAACTTAGTATCTAACGATGAATACCTAGTTTTCAACTCTAGTTCTCAAGATATTAATCAACTTCTAAGCCAGCCTAAAGGTTCTTTCGTTGGTACCATCGAACCTTATCAAGCAGCATCTACAGGTGTAGCTCGATTAGCGATTGATCCTTCAAGAGGAAGTATTTTGACGATTGAAGTTCAACGTGAATCATGGCCTGAGCGTGTTGAAAAGTACGCTGGTGTAGTTGGTATTGCTATCGGTGTTGTATTATTTTTCGGTCTATTAGTTGTTATTGAAAGACTAGTTGTTTTAACTTCATTAAAAACCAAAATGAATGCACAAGCTAAATCAAGTACTCCAGGTAATAACCCATTAGGGCGTATTATGGCTGTATACCTAGCTAACAAAGATAGCGACACAGAGAACCTAGAGCTTAAATTGGATGAAGCTGTACTGAAAGAGACACCTAGAATAGAACGTGGTGTAACGATTATTAAAGTATTCGCAGCTGTTTCACCATTAATGGGTCTATTAGGAACAGTAACTGGAATGATTGAAACGTTCCAAAGTATTACATTATATGGAGCTGGTGACCCTAAAGTAATGGCAGGCGGTATTTCATCTGCACTTATTACTACGGTACTAGGTATTGTTGCTGCATTACCACTTATTCTGCTTCATGCAGTTGTTTCAGGTATGGCTAAAGGTCTTAACCATATGTTAGAAGAGCAAAGTACTGGTCTGATTGCACAGCACGAAGAAGAAGCTGGAGCATAGACTATGCTATTTCTAGACGAACTATTTGATACAGTCTCCAAATTTATCGATATTGGTGGTAATGTTTTATGGTTTATCGCTGCTGCGTTGGTTGTTATGTGGACGCTAATTATAGAAAGAATGTGGTATTTTAGTCAGGCATACCCACGAGAAGCGAGATTAATGATTGCTCAGTGGGATGCTCGTGAAGATACCACATCTTGGAAAGCTCATCGCATCAGAGAGGCATGGATCTCTCAGATGACGGAGAAGCTTAATTCCAAGCTCTTAGTCATAAAAACGATTGTGACTATATGCCCTATGATTGGCTTACTGGGTACGGTAACCGGCATGGTAAGTGTATTTGAGTTGATGGCAATAGCTGGAACTGGTAGCGCTAGATTATTAGCGGCTGGTATTTCACAAGCAACGGTACCTACTATGGCCGGTATGGTTGCTGCACTTTCTGGACTATTTGTTAGTGCCAGATTGGAATATTCTGCTAATGTTCGAGCTCATGAACTCGCAGATCATATGCCTCACCATTAAATAATAAGAATTAGTTAGGGATTAGATTTTTCTTTTCCCTAATTATAATCAGTTGATTCGAAGAGTAATATGATTGACCAGCGGAGATTTTTCTCTCCTCTGGTCAATAATGTGTTTGGATTGAACTAGAGATTATAACTGGACCTTATTACTAGACCTTATAACAAGACCTTATAACAAGATCTTAGGAATAAAAATTATGGCAAGAAGAAAGGCAAAACCAGTACAGGACGAAGCCCAAATTGATATGACACCGATGTTAGACATCGTTTTCATCATGTTGATTTTCTTTATAGTAACGGCTTCGTTTGTCAAAGAATCAGGTATAACAGTTGACAAACCAACTGCTGAAACAGCCACTAAGAGACCTAAAGCAAATATATTTATTGGTATCGATAACCGTGGTGATATCTATATGCTTAAAAACAAAGTGGATAAAGATGCGGTAAAAGCAATGTTAGAAGATATGCTTTTAGAAAATCCAGAGAGTACCATTGTTGTACAAGCGGATAGTCGAGCGGAAGCGGAATCTTTACTCAATGTATTAGATGCGGCTAAAGCTGCTGGCGTTAAAAATATTTCTGTCGCGGCGGAGCAATAAAATGCAAAGAATATTAATAGGATTAGTAGTAGGAAGCAGTATTACGTTCAGTTTGTTTGTTCTGATGGCATATCTTATAAAAGCTGACGTTCGCCCTCCAGGTGAAGTGGATAGAATCTCGATACAAATTAGCATGGTTGAGCCTGATGATGATATCAATCTACTACAGCGTAAATTACCTAAAAAACCTCAACCTCCAAAAGCACCGCCTCCACCTCAAACTCGTAGAGTGGCGAAGGCTCTAAAACCGAAGCTAAACAATCTGAATATAAATATGGAAAGGATTGATGTGGCAGTTGCTGGTAGTGGAATGTATTTGGGCACACCTGGTGGTGGAAATATGGGGGATGGTGAAGCTATTCCAATGGTTGTTATACAGCCACGCTATCCAAGAAAGGCTGCAATGGAAGGTATTGAAGGTTGGGTTAAATTTAAATTTACTATTCAACCTGATGGTACGCCAACCGATGTAGAATTACTGGACGCCAATCCCAGACGTATTTTTGAACGTGATGCAAGACGAGCTATCTATAAATGGAAATTCAAACCTCAAGTAATCGATGGTAAGGCCGTTGAGCAAAAAGGTATGATTTACACTATGGAATTTAAATTGGGCGAATAATCGGGATTAACAGTCGTTCATATTAATTTTGAGCGACAAATATTCGGTTTTATAGGACTATAAAAGATGACACTAAAAAAATTATCAAAATCTTTGTTTTATGTTTCTGCCTTAGTATTTGCAACTAGTTCGTTAGTTGTTTCTTCTGCGGATGATAAAAAGAAAGAAAAAAAGAAGGCACCCAAAATTGAAATAATTGTGCCAATCACAAAATTGACAAAAAATTGTAAGCCATTAATCAACAAAAAGATGAAGTTGCCTAAGGTTCCAATTAGGGGACTTAGTGAGCGTTCAAGTAAACGTATTAACCGCGCTTTGGAAAAAATGTCGGAAGAGAAATATGATGAAGCTTTAGCTCTATTTGTTAAGCTATTAGACTCAACTAAAGATCAAAATGTTAAAGCAATAACAGCTCGATACATTGGTTATCTTTATGCCCAACAAAGTAAAACTGATGGTGCTATGAAATATTTCAGTATGGCATTGGATTATGGAAAAGGTTATTTGCAACATAGAGAAATGCAAGATCTGACTCAGAATGTTGCATCAATGTTATTTAGTGCAGACAAAAAAGAAGACTCCTTAAAATTATTAGAACGATGGCTCAAAAACTCTATCGTAGATAATCATAATGTTTATTTATTATATAGTGCAATATTAGAAGATACAGGTAAATCAAAAGAGTCTATTTGCCCAGCATACTGGTCTGCAAAGGTTGCACCAAAACCAAATAAAAATGCGTTTCAGTTAATGCTACAAGGTCACTTTAACTTTAAAGATATGGTTGGAGCTCAAGCCATTCTTATTCAATTAATTAAATATTTTCCAGAAGATAAAGGCAACTGGCGAAATCTTTCGTCTATTTATATGCAACAAGATAATACTTCTGAGGCACTCGCTATAATGGAGATGTTTTACGTGCAGGGTATGATGGAAAAAGAAGGTGATTATAAACAGCTTTCAGCCATTTTCGCATGGAGTGAAATTCCTTACAGAACCGCACAGATTTTAAAAGAAGGTTTAGATAAAAAGGTAGTTGAAGATACTGAGAAAAATTGGAAAAATGTTGCACAAAATTTCCATATCGCGCAAGAAATTGATAAAGCGGTTTATGCTTATGGACGTGCAGCTGATCAAGCATCTGATGGTGAAAATCAACTAAGACAAGGAGAATTATTAGCTGACGATGAGCAATTTAAGAAAGCGATTAGCAAACTAGACGCAGCACTTAAAAAAGGCGTAAAGGATGAAGGTAAAGTTCATTATCGAAAAGGGCTTGCTTATCTAGGGCTTAAACAATTTAGTCGAGCGATTACCCACCTTGGTAAAGCTAATAAATACAAGAAATGGCGTAAACGTTCTGTACAATGGTCTGGTTATGCAAAAATGCAAAAGAGAAACGCTTCAAAGCTTTAATATTTATATTAAGTTTGGCATAAAAAAAACTAGCTTTTTAGCTAGTTTTTTTATGTCTATTATTTATTAGACAAGAGCGTTTAACCAGGCCTCTAACCTAAGATAGCATAAATCTAGGTAAGAATTTATGGTTAGAATATACTGGTTTTAATAGCGAGCGACATCACCAAAATCAGATATCTAAATCAGTAATATTGGGGGTTATCATAATACAAATATTGAAGAAAACAAGCAGGAAATAAACTCATGTATATAAGTCAACAAATACTCAGTTCAAAAATAGGACTATAGTTTCTCCTTGTGGCTTGTATCAAGAGAAATTTACTCGTATCTTAACGCATCAATTGGATCAAGATTAGCCGCTTTTGCTGCTGGCAAAATACCAAATAAAATGCCCACAAAAGCTGAGAATCCAAAAGCTAAACCAATCGCCCAAAGTGGAACATTGGCTGGAGGGAACCCCGGAATAGATGCCGATGCTAAAAGTCCCAGTCCATATCCCAATATGATGCCTATCACTCCACCGAATAATGAAAGAACGATCGCTTCAATTAGAAACTGGAGTAAAATATGATGCCGTTTCGCACCAATCGCTTTGCATATACCTATTTCTCTTGTTCTTTCTGTAACGGATACAAGCATTATATTCATGATGCCAATTCCACCTACAATAAGTGAAATACTAACTATACCTCCAAGAACTATAGTCATAGTATCAATGATTGCGGAGATGCCAGATGTCAATTGCTCGGGCGTTTCTATCTTGAAATCATTTTCGTCATCTGACTTAAGTCGGTGTTCTCGGCGTAAAATTCTCGTCAATCGTTCCTTTATTAAGTCTAATTGCGCAATATCTTTAAGTTGTAATTGAACAAATATATCTGGCCGTTGTAAATTTCCGTTAAGTCCTTTCATTGTATTGTAAGGAAGAATCGCAAAGTTATCCTGACTAAAGCCGAAAAAGGAGCCTTTGGGTTCGGCTACTCCAATGATCTTTAACCATTCTCCAGCATAATTGATGAATTCGCCAAGTGGATTTTTAGGAAGCTCTAAATCTTCAATTAATTTATGGCCAATAACTACTACCTTCCGTCTTTTTTGGTTGTCGCTATATGAAATAAAACGCCCTAATTTAAGATCAATATTTTGCACATTTTGATAATTATGGGTGGAGCCCGCAACCTGTGCAAAACTTTGGCGACCTTCGTATTGAATGGCATTTGTACCGCCAACAGTTGAGCCCAATTGAGGTGTGATAAATGCAATTCCACTTGAGTTCCGTTTTATCGCATTTAGGTCATTATCAGTTATTCTTGAAATCTTTCCTTTGAAACTTTCGCTTCTTGATGTATATGAGCGAATGGAAATAGAGTTTGAGCCAAAACCTTCGAACTGTTTATTAATAGAGAAACTTAAACCTTGGATAACTGAAACCACCGCAATAGTTGATGCGACGCCAATAATAATACCAAGAGTCGTTAAAAAGCTTCTAAATCCATGCGCGCGTATAGAGCTGATAGCACTTCGAAAACTTTCGATAAGACTAAACATTCCTAGTATCCTCGAGGTCAAAATAATTTTTCGAAGTCGGATTAAGATAATCTTCCAACACTTTACCATCACTTAATCTAACAACTCGATGACAATGTTTAGCAATTTCTTCTTCGTGGGTCACCATGATGATAGTTTGTCCCTCGCTATGTAACTGATCAAATAACGCCATGATGTCTTTGGTTGTTTGAGTGTCTAAATTGCCCGTTGGCTCATCTGCGAGAAGTATTGATGGATTAGTGACTAAGGCTCTGGCAATSGMAACGCGTTGCCTCTGTCCTCCCGATAATTCGCTTGGTATGTGGGACGCCCTATCGATTAGGTTCACTTTACTCAGTGATTCCAGTGCTAATCGCTTACGCTCTTCCAAACGAATCCCCTTATAGACGAGTGGTAACATAACATTATGAAGTGCGCTAGCTCTCGGAAGTAGATTAAAACTTTGGAAAATAAAACCAATTTCTTTATTTCTAATTTCTGACAATTCATCTTGACTTAAAAGCGATACTTTTTTCTGATTGAGGAAATATTCGCCAGTCGTTGGTTTATCTAAACAACCCAAAATATTCATCATCGTTGATTTACCAGAACCGGATGAGCCAGTAAATGCGATATATTCATTCTTTTCTATAGTCAGGTTAATATTATCAAGCGCTTTAACGGTTTGATCGCCCATTTCATAGTACTTACGAACATTTTTGAGATAAATTAACGTCATGGAAGCTTACTCATCATCATTCTCAATCACTGAAACTTGATCACCATCTTTTAAATGCCTCAATATTTTATCGGGCCCTGTTATTAATAAATCGCCTAGTTGAAGACCTGATAAAATTTCTTGATAATCATCGTCAGAAATCCCCGTCTCTATCATTAATTTTTTGGCTATTTGATCCTCAATGACGAAAACAAAGTGATCAACTCTATCTTCGTCATTGTCTTCATCAACTCTAATTGCTTTTATCGGCGCCGCTAGTCTTTCTTGTTCACCTTGAATAAAAACCTCCGCACGGCAACTCATTCCGGGTCGAAGCGCAGAACTCTTTGCTGGTTCGGCTTCTAGCGTCAATTTTAATTTTACCGCGAAGCTAAGGCTTTGCCTGCCAGGTGCTCGTTTTGCACTCAAAGCGATGGACTCAACGGTTCCCATTAACGGAGCGTCTGAAAAAGCGATGGCTATTATTTCTGCTTTTTGACCAATCTCTACGTCTGCAATGTCGGCTTCGTCAATATTGATTTCTGCAAGCATGCTGTCTGGATTTGCAATGGTCATTAGTGATGAACCCGCAATATTGGTGGTTCCGGTGATAGCGGTTTCGCCTTGTTTAATGTCTAACGATGTAATTAATCCATTAATAGGGGAGAGCACTTTTGTTTTTGACAACCTATCTTTTGTTTGTTCTAAAAGAGCTTTTACTTGCTTTAATTGTTCCAATGCACCATCTTTATCAACTTGAGCTAATTTATGCCTATGCGCTGCCGATTCATATGCGTCAAGATCAAGCAAGCCTTGTTTAAACAGCTCACTACTACGTTTTAATTGTCTTTTTAGATTACCGACAACTAATTTTTGTCTTTCGATGGCGACAGATTGTTGATTGACTACCGCTTGTTGTTGTTCCACCGCGGCTAAATATGATTCATCATCAATTTGTAGAACAATTTGTCCTTGCTTAACTTTGTCGCCTTCCTTGACAAATAGCCGAGTGACTTTACCAATGACTTCTGCCGATAGCTTCACTTCTTGTTCGTGTTTTAATTGCCCAGAAGCAAGGATTGATGCCTTAATTTTATGTTGAGAAACCGTCTCTACCATGACTTCTTTTTTTGTTTCAGACGAAAAATAACGCTTGGAAATCGGGATCGCAACTACTGCAATCACTAATAAAGAAATGATAAGAGGCTTTTTCATAAAAATAACGCCCAAATTCCATAAATTCCAACAAATGGGATTAACACAACCGTTGCAGAACTTGCCATCGATTTCCCCGTCCACTTTTGGTAGCCAATAATCATAATATACATAGACCAAAATTTAGTTAAATCGATCGAGGAAAGCATTTTACCTGCGCCTTTACTGGCATCAAAGCCAAAGAACAAATCGTTTAAACTAAGCGGATTAAGTGTTTCAAAAGCGATCTGACCATTTGAGGAGGAAAAAATATAAACCATCATTGCGAGATACGACAAAAGTGCTGGTAAAGAGCCCCATGCAGTAAATGACATCCACTGCTTAAATTGAAAACCATCGTTAGTAATATTTGAAACAATGACGAAATAAACTGCTTGAAAAACAAAGACTATCGCTATTCCAATTGAAGCCGTTATGGCGGTAATTGATGCCATAGTTGTTTGACTCATCATTGAAAATACCGCTTTTGCTTCTTCCTGCTCTGATTTACTAAGCTCACCCGCTGATATTTCAACCATATGGTCAATATACCATTGGTAGTCTACTGCAACATAATAGTAAGCAAACACAATTACCGTAGCGGTCATTAACGTCAGTAAAGGAAGTAAAACGTTATAGTTTTCTTGAACTTGTTGCATGGCTTCTGCGGGAGCGGTAAATATATTGCTAAGTATTGTAGAATAGCTCGTCGACGAAGACTGATAAGGCGTATTTTTATTCTCGTCATTGTTTTCTTTGTCGCTATCGCCAGTTTGATTATTGTTATCTGACATCTTTTAATCCTCAAAAGTTATTAGTTTTATAGGCTAGTATTCTAGACCTACTTTATAAACAAGCATTTTAATGCAAAAATGAAATATTTGCAGTTTAATCATTTAAATGAAATATTTACTTACTTAAAACGTTGGTTAAGCAAACGAATAGGGCGATATGTGATTGTTTGTTTTAATTAACTGTAATAAAGTGCATAACGAATAAAATTATTAAAAATTCCATAGAAAGCTGAAATTAAAATACTAACAAATGAGAAACGGGAAAGGAGGCTAGCATGATAGCAGTAAAAAATTTAAAGAAGCGTTTTCGCTTAGATAATAAAACCCTAAAAGAAAACCGTAAGAAAGATCCTAGTAGCTTGGATCCTAGAGAAGAAGGGCATTGGTTCAACGCAGTTAAAGATGTTRGTTTTAGCTGTGAAAAGGGGCAAGTGCTGGGTTTGTTAGGTCCTAATGGAGCTGGCAAAACGACTAGTTTGAGAATGCTTTCCACGGCATTACAGCCGACTAGCGGTCAGATTTTGATCAATGGTCAAGATGTTGTTGCTGATCCTTTAATTATGCGCCAACGTATCGGTTTTTTATCCGGTACTACGAGTTTATATCACCGATTAACCGTAAGAGAAAACGTCAAATATTTTGGCCGATTACATGGAATGTCTGAAGAACAACTAGACAAAAAATGTGAAGAAATATTCGATTTGTTGGATATCCATTCCTTCGCGGATAAAAAAGCTGATTCGCTTTCAACCGGTATGAAACAACGTGCAAATATTGCGAGAACCGTCATCCATGATCCCGAAGTTATTGTGTTAGATGAGCCGACTACTGGTCTGGATGTTATTTCTGCGAAAACAATATTAGATTTTATTGAAACTTATAAAAATAGCGAGGTTCCGGTTATATTTTCTACACATCATTTGCATGAAGTAGAACGCTTATGTGACAGTGTGGTTATGATTGATGAAGGTGAGACTAAGTTTTCAGGGAGCTTAGATGAGTTTAAAGGACTTGCCCCCAGCGGAAATCTTTATGATGTTTTTGTCAGTCTAGTCAATAAAAAGGAGGTGGCATAAAATGTTAAAAGTCTACTTTAAAGAACTATTAGAATTAACTCGCGATAAAAAAACGCTTATTTTTACTATTTTATTACCAACGTTGGTGTTGCCAGCTATAATGATTGGATTCGGCGCTCTTAGCGTTAAAATTGCTAAAAAAGCGATCGATGAAAGTTTAAAATATGCGATTATTGGTGAGGCATATTATCCACAACTAAGCCAAGCGCTTAAAGGTAATGAGTCTTTAGTTTTAAAGACTTTAGATAAAGGTATCACGCCTGAACAAGCCATCAAAGATGAGACGATCCGATTTGCGATTACCATTCCAGATGACACGGAATATAAATTGAAGAACGGTTTAACTGCGGATGTGGAAATTTTATAYAACGATTCATCAACGAATAGTCGATTTGTTTTTAGCCGGGTTCATACTTCATTAGAAACCTTAGAAAAAGACCTTAAAGAAAGTAGAATCCAAGCTTTGGGTTTATCCGAGGCACAGGGTAAAGGGTTACTAGAACCGATAAAACTTAATAAAAACTCTACAGCAAACACAAGAGAGTCAATTGGTGAAAAGATAGGTGGTTTTTTACCTTATATTCTCATTCTATTAGGGCTTTCTGGAGCGATGTATCCCGCGATTGACTTAGGAGTAGGTGAAAAGGAAAGAGGAACGTTAGAAACTCTATTGCTGACTCCTATACCTAGATATCAAATAGTTTTTGCTAAATTTTTGGTTATTTTCACAACATCATTTTTAGCCGTGTTTTTATCTTTACTTAGTTTCGCGTTGATTACGACTGTGTTAGGTCCGATGATATTTGCCGGTATGAGTAATGGTGGAAATGAAGCGATAACTGAAGTTCTCAATTCATTCGCAACTATATCTATTCTAGATATTCTGCTGATGTTTTTAATGCTAGTTCCTACCGCAGCTATATTTGCTTCTTTGTTGCTTAGCGTATCAATTTATTCCAGAACTTTTAAAGAAGCACAAAATTATATGTCGCCATTGATGATGATTTGCTTTTTGCCAATCGTTTTAGCAATATTACCAGGTGTGAAACTCGATTGGTTTTGGGCATCGGTTCCGCTTACTAATGTTGCTTTAGCGATAAAAGAAATATTCAAAGGAACCATTGATTACAATATGCTGTTTGTGATATTTGGCTCTACAACTATAGTCGCTGGCATTTTATTATATCTCTGTAGTTGGTGGTTTCARAGAGAGGARGTCTTGTTYAGAAATTAAGRAATRTTAAYTTTTGGCWTTTYTATGKWRGGATTAKGACTCTAGTCTATACTTGAKMTMMCWRWTAGAWTTCAAYCAATAGACTACTATGGCTTCATTGCCAAACAATAAGAAAGCTTGGTTAAGGCGATTAAAAAAATCGTCTTTACCGAGTTTTGCCAAAAGTATTAAAATCCTCTCGAATGCTCAATCATTTTCTCAGTCTCATACGACTGGATTAGCGAAAATCATCCTCAAAGATCCTGCTATTACCACCTCAGTATTAAAGCTTGCTAACAGTGTGCATTATAACACCACAGGAACCTCTGTTCGCACTGTTAGTCGGGCGATAACATTACTAGGCTTTGATACCATTAAAGAAATAATGACGAGTTGTTTAATGCTAGATGCTTATTTGAATAAGACATCAAGTGATTTAATCAAAGGTYTGTTAGCTAAAGCWTTTCATACMGCYTATCAAGCTMAAMRAATTGCYAGYTTACGAGGSGAAASMGCTTTAGAGGAAATTTTTATCAGTGCSYTAATCTTAAATGTTGGAGAATTAAGTTTGATTTCTTCGCTCTCCAGTGATTGTTCTTTATTGAAACAATTGAAACAAAATTATCCTTGTATCGGAGGTAAGGAAAAAGATTATATAGGTTGTTATTTTTCTGAGTTGAGTCAGGAGTTGATAAATACTTGGGGCATTGCACCAATGCTGAATGATTTATTATGCGGAAATTATGTTGAAAATAGTGCAAGTCGTTCAGTGCTCGTAGCTAATAGTTTTACAGCGGATTATGAATTAAATGGGATGGAGTATGCATTAAATACCCACGAGAAAAGTCTGATTGCCTATACAAAGAAGTCAGCAGAAGAGTTAAGAAGTCAATTGAGAATAGTAACGAGATTAACTGAAAGCTGTATTAAGGATTATGGGTTAATCCTAAAAAACAATATTAAAAGCATAAAAACTATGCGACCAGAACATAGCGCTAAAAAGAAGGATAGAAAGGAAAAATATAAAAGCCCTTTCATTAATTTAGGTAATGCAGAAAGAAAGCTTTTACTAGATGTTATCTTCGATTTGACACGTTTGGTCAATGATAAATTCGATTTTAGTCATGCGATGCATTTGGTATTAGAAGGGTTATCTCGAAGCGCAAAATTTGACGTTTGTATCATTGCGTTATTTGACTCTTCTCATACTCAATTATTAGCAAAATATGAMATAAATAATCTTCATACAAGTTCACCCGCACTATTTAATTTTAATTTAACTACCGATATTCCTGAGATCGAAGAACAGGTGATAAAAAACCAAACCATTGTCGATCTTTGTGAGCAAAAAACTATACTAGGAAATAACCTTAAACATAAAAATGTACATTTATCTAAATCACTTTGGGGACCTTTAACGGTCAATAATAAAGTGACCGGTTGTATTGTTGCATCAAATTTAACCAGAGATATTACTTCATCACAAAAGAATGTTTTTAAATTATTGGTTCGTCAAATTAAGGTTTTATTTGCCAATACTCTTTTAAGTTAACGTCTTGCGTCATTTCTGCCAGTCTATAAATCCATGATAAATACGGTATTATTACCAAACAATTCAATTGAGATTTCCTGTTTTCATTGCTAATATTTTATTACGTAATAGGTTACGCGATGATTTTTTTACTTAGTTCACTCATCTTTTTTGATTAGAAAATCGAGTGCTCTCATTTGTAAGTCAAAATTTAATCAATAGAAATAGGAGCTTATAATGATATTTTTGGATGATTTGGGAGTGTTAGGTCTAGGTTCTCGTCTTAAACGCCTGAGCGATATCTACTATCGCCACATTGATGAAGTCTATAAGAGTGAAAGCATTAACGTAAACTCTCGTAACTTTCCTCTGTTACAGTTATTAAATGAAAACGAATCTATGTCAGTCACAGAGTTAGCTAAGGTGCTAGGGCAAACCCATCCAGCGATTAGTCAAATGAGTAAAAARCTSGAAGATAAAGGTTTGATTTACCATTTTTGTGATGGAGCTGATGATCGAAAAAGGTTGCTCAGTGTGACTCCCGCAGGATACGAATTACTCGATAAATTAGCACCGCTATGGAGTGATATAAAAATAATTTTTGGCCGTTTATTAACAATATCTGGAGGCAATCTTCTTCAGAACATTGAACTTTTAGAACGTCAGTTTGATAAACAAAGTTTAAACATTCGCATATCAGAATTAAGAAAAGAAAGAGTCGTTAATGCAGTTGAAATTGTTCAGTACGAAGATAAGCATGCTAATGACTTTTGTCAGCTAAATAGACAATGGCTTGAAAAATATTTTTATGTAGAAGAGTTAGATGAAAAAATATTATCCAATCCAATTGAACATATTATCGATCCGGGTGGTTTCATTATTATGGCTAGGCTAAATAATCAAATAGTCGGTACGGTTGCATTAATGGTAAATAATGGAAAGCAATTAGAATTAACCAAAATGGCTGTTTCTCCAAACTATCAGGGGCTTGGCATTGGAGAAAAGTTGGCTGAAGCGGCTATTCAACAATTTGAAGCAACTGACTTTSAACAACTGTATCTTGAATCAAATCGGCAATTAGTRCCAGCRMTGAATTTATATGATAAAYTGGGRTTTAAGGAACWAGAGTGTCCATTTAAGCAACCTCACTATTCAAGGGCTGATATTTATATGGAATACTCGGCGGTAAGTTAATTCAGGCTCTTTTAAGTTTCAAGCCAAAAATCTGATTGCCATTTTTTAAATGGCTAAACTAAGCTATACTATACCCATCCCACCTCAAGATGGAGGTTTCAGCAAGGCTAGAAACATCCATATTTGAGGTAAGCAATTTTTGAGCTAGTCACTCTAGCTGAAAATTGCTTAACAAAGAAGATGGTTGTTTATAGCCTTGCCCTCTGGGTGCTCAGCTAGAAAACTTGCACCGCGTTGCAATTCTTGGAAAGGACTAGCCATTCCCTTCGAATTGCGCCTTGTGCAACTTTCCTAGCTGAACACTGAAACCTCCATCTTGAGGTGGGATGGGTAAATATAACCAATTGTTAATAATAAGCCTATTATTATGGAACAAATATGACAGGAAAGTCAGAACCGTTAGATTTAACATTATTAACTTCTTTTGAGGAGCTAGAAACTCTTGAATCAGATTGGGACTTTTTGCACGCATCTAGTACAAACGCTAATCTAACTAATAGCTTCAGTTATGTTTATATGGCTTATAAACACTTCTTATCGACCTCCGACAAACTTTATTTTATTACTTTGCGTGATTCAAAACAGAAAAATCTCATCGGTCTGTTTCCTTTTGTGGTGACTAATAAAAAACAAYATGATTTTAACTTTAAAAGTTTATCTTTTTTAGGTTTAGATAAATTTAAAAAGCCAACGCCACTGATTAATCCAAGTTATACAGAGGAATGTTGGAAGCGAGTTCTTCGTTATACGTTGCAATCAAAAAAAGTATGGCAAATAATGGATTTAGGTGAAGGAAGAAACCATCCTATAGAGAGTAGAACATTTCTAACAAATGTGTCTAACATGACTCTAATTAAGCGAACTAAAGCTGTAAGTTTTCAATCTTTTATACAATTAGCGCCAGAGAAACGCATAGAATCTGGTCAATCCAAGAATTCGGGGAGTTACTTTATAAAAGATGGAAAAAATTTGAAGTTGCTAAAAGAGTATGAAGTAAAAGGCATTGAAAATGAATATGACTTTAAGGTTTATACCGGTGAAGACTTAGACTATTGTTTTAGTCAGATTATGATTCTTGCTACAAATAATCAGAATAACCAAAAATATGATGCGAAAAAAAGCGCGAAAGCATCTACAAGCTATCTCGATTTAACCTATGATTTTTATCAAAAGTATTTTTGTAGAATGGCCTATACAAATAATCTATCTTTCGGAATATTAACGCATAAAGACAAAGTCGTATCGATTGAAATAGGTTATATAGAAGGTCATAATCTATATTTAGACTCGAATGTGGTCGAATTATATTCTTCTAAAAACTACGCAGATGTTTTAAGTTTAAGTCTATTTTTGAAGTACTATTCAGATAAAGGTTATTATCGATGCGAATTTTTATGTGAAGAAGATTCGCGTATTCAATTTCTAAATGCGAGCACTTGTAAAGTTGAATATCAAAAAATATCTAAGCTCTCTTTAAAACTAGCACTCGCTTTTTCTATTGATCTTTGTTCGCGAACTAGTCAACAAATGCACTGCAAAATCAAGAAAATGCTCGGCTTAAATTCCGAAGTGAAAGCTTAATTTAATTAGTTATTTTCATTTATCTATCTAGTACTGTCTAGTGACATCAACAAATAAGGTTACCGACTGACCCGGTTGCAAATATTTATTTCGTGATAAAAGACGATTCCATTTTTTAATTTTATTAATGCTAGTATTAAATTTACTAGCAATTCTAGCAAACGAATCACCATTCCTTACTTTATAGTGAATTTTTTTTGTTTTCTGATTTGCACTCATTTTGCTAGAAGTAGCTGTTAAATTCGCATATTTGTTAGGATCGGTTATCCATAAAACTAGCGTTTGCCCTATTTTCAATGGATCGCGTGGAGCCATATTATTCCACTTAGCAAGATTTCTGAGATTAACTTTATAGCGTCTCGAAAGAGTCCAAAATGAATCGCCAGATTTAACTTTTATAGTTAATTTATGTCCTTTACGTTTTGTTTGATGCTTAGCGAGTAAACGTTGCTGATTACTTTTTGTATATTTTGAACGGCTTTTAGATGCAATTGGGAGCAGTAATGTTTTACCTTCTCTGATACGATTACCTTTAATATTGTTGGTCGATCTTAATAATTCAACACTAGTTGAATTTCTACTGGCAATTCTACTTAAACTGTCGCCTGACTTTATTTTATAGCGTTTAAATTCAATTCGTTCATTACTAGGAATGGTCTTTAGGTTATTTTTAAACCGTTCGACTTTGTTGATAGGCAATAAAACGTAATGTGGTCCCGACGGAGGTGTTGCCCAGCGATTAAACGCAGGATTAATTTGATAGAAATCTGACATTTTTTGTTCGCTGAGATCGGCAATTAAACTAAGATCAATTTGGCCACCAGTCTCGACTCGTTGAAAATAGGGCTCGTTAGCTATAAAGCTCCAGTTTGATTCGGTTTCATTTGATTGAATTTGATCTGCTTGCATTAGTTTGGACTGAATGTCATTGGCTGATTGCTGTTTAACCGCATGATTTAATAAATCAGCTAGCGCTAAAAGTTTAGGTACATAAGCTTTTGTTTCTTTTGGTAATTTTAAGGACCAAAAATCAGTCGGTTTACCTTTTTTCTTGTTTTTTCTAATTGCTTTTCTAACATTACCTTCGCCTGAATTGTAGGCTGCCAGTGCATGCAACCAATCGCCTTTAAACCGTTTGTTTAAATAGGTTAAATAATCGAGAGCGGCCAGAGTAGATAAATAGACATCGCGACGGCCGTCATACCACCAATTTTGCTTTAAGCCATAACTTTTTCCTGTACGTGGAACAAATTGCCACATGCCAGCGGCTCTTCCATGTGAATAGGCGAATGGATCAAAAGCACTTTCAACAATTGGTAATAGCGCGAGTTCCATTGGCAGCTGGCGTTTTTCTATTTCGGTAACAATAAAATAAAGATAGGGACTTGCTCGATTTGATACTCTCTTTAAATAGTTAGGATGCCTTGCATACCATGCTCTCTGAGCATCAAAACGACGATTAGTTGGTATTGTCATATTTAATTGAGAAGCAACTCGGCTCCATAAATCGGTATAAGATTCTGGATCAACCGATGTGTTTTCAAGTAAACAAACTTCTAAAGGCTTTTCTTCTGTTAATGCTTGTTTTACGATTTCAACTTCTTCAATTGTGACCTTCGATGCATCACTTGATTTAAATAAAGTCGGGAGTTGGGCACATGAGCTAATCAATATAATTAAAGCTAAAGGAGTAAAGAGTCGTTGATGATTGAATTTCAAGTTTTAATATTCCAAATAGAAGTCTATCGACAAAGTAACGAACAAAAGAATGACCTTACTTTACGATAATGCTGACAAAGTGATGTAAATACTATTTTTTATGACGATGTTTGTCAATTTTAGTTCCCAAGTATTTTAAATCAAAAACACTTGGGAACTCCTTTGTCTCTAATTTAAGGAATAACTTATACCTATTCTTAACTTGTGGTATGGAGAATTAACAAACTTTTCTTATAGTCCAACGAAGTTTTATGAGTTCAGCTTGAAATGCGTCAAATTTCACCGCGATAAGAGGTTTTACGAGTTGTTTGTTTATGGCGGTTATTCGTTTGGTTGTCTTTATACACTGTTTCTTTACTTGTTTATTGAATTGAATTTGTTGTTTATTTAGTGATTTGGAGCGAGAAGAGAATGTCACTTTAGCGCTTTGCCACTTTATGGATTGCACGCCTTGATTACTTTTAAATTCAGTTCTAAGTACGTTTGCCCCGTTATTGTCATAATGGWCTCTTCCCGCGCTATCCGTCCATTTATATATGGCACCATTGCAAGGTGCTAAGAACAAAAGAAATAGAGCTAAAATTAATGGTTTTAAGATTTTCATAAACGTCCTTGTTTAGTTAGTTAAGCCTATTTAATTAGGGCTTGATGGAGTTGTTTACATTGTGTTCATAGTAATTTATTGCCACGCAGATATCTGTAGCAACCTTCAACTATTGTTGTAGGATATAACCCTAGTTTATGTAGGATATTCTCTCATTAAATACGGGGTAAATTGTTTGCTGATTTTTCTAGGTTTAATTGGATTTAATGGTTACAATCCGATCTTACGCTAAATACATATGCTAAACCCAGCAAAACTAAATCGAGAAAACGTTATGCCTGACGATACACAAAATCAAGATTCTGAATTATCAACAATAGATAAAATAAAGTCTCAAATTGATGCCAACAAAATCATTCTTTATATGAAAGGATCGCCTGAAGCACCTCAATGTGGTTTCTCATCTCAAACTTCACAAGCATTAATGGCTTGTGGTAAAGAGTTTTCTTATGTCGATATTCTTCAGAACCCTGATATTCGTGCTGAATTGCCAAAATTTGCTAACTGGCCTACATTCCCCCAGCTATGGGTTAATCAAGAATTGATCGGCGGTTGCGATATAGTGATGGAAATGCAAGCAAATGGTGAGTTAGCTGACTTAATTAGCAAAGTTTAAAAAACTCAATATAAACTATTCTTTCTCTTTCTAGCTCTATAAAATTAAGCTAACCAATAAAATGGTTAGCTTTTTAGTGTTTTGCCTCTTCTTTTTCTATGCCCTACCAAATATAGAATCTTATTTTTGTTACAAGTTACTTATTTTGTAAATTCAAGTTTTCATTGATAGAGCCTTTTAAGTTTTAAGCGTATACTTTTCCGTCAAATAATAATAAGTCTGTCGGAGACTGATATGTTTAAAATAATTCTAAAATGGTTCCTTTTCATATTATTAGCATTGGTCATGCTAGGCGGTGGATTTGCTGTCCACGAATGGAATGCTAAACCGCTATTGATCAATAATTTCTTTAACCGTTTCGCGTTAAAAGTGGCACTACAAAGCCCTGAAACGTTAACTTCTCTGCATTTTTTAGAATCAATGGGAATTAACGGACATAATGCTGATTTAGATGACGCAAGCGTTGAATCAACGACAGAGTTCTTTAAATATCTAGCGGAAGAGAAACAAGTTTTGTTGTCATACGATGATGAATCTTTGAGTGCCGATGAGAAAATGTCAAAGCGGATCGCATTATACCTACTCGATTTTGCCGAGGACTCAGAGAAATTCCGTTTCCATAATTACCCCGTAAACCAATTATTTGGTGTTCAGAATGGTTTTCCAACCTTTATGGAAGCACAACATCAGATACATTCTATAGAAGACGCAGAATTTTACATCAGCCGATTAAAACAATTACCGCGTAAATTTACGCAGGTAACCGATGGCCTAAAAATTAGAGAAGAACAACAAATTTTACCACCAACCTTTGTAGTCACACGAGTGACCGAAGAAATGAGCAATTTTGTTGATACCAAAGTTGAAGAGAATATCCTTTATTCATCGTTAGAAAAGAAAGTGAATAAATTGGAAACCATGTCAGACGAGGAAAAAGCAAATATCTTGAGCAAGGCAAAAGATGCTATTGAGCAAGAGGTTTATCCTGCTTACACTAAGTTAAATCAGTATTTCCAAAGTCTAGGTGATAAAACCAATACCGATGATGGTTTTTGGAAACATCCTAAAGGTGATGAAGCCTACCGTTTAGCACTAAAATTCTTTACCACAACCGATTACACGCCCGATTACATTCATCAAGTGGGGCTAACTGAAATAGAGCGGATTCAAGCTGAAATACTAACCATTTTAGCGAATGAAGGTTTTGATGTTAGTCAGGGATTTTTCACCGCTATAGATACAATGGCAAAGGATGAACGTTTTTATTACGAAGACAGTGATAAAGGAAGAGATCAAATTTTGGCGGACTATCAGATTATTATTAATGAAATTGATGCGGGTCTTGAACAGGCGTTTAACGTGAGAGCAAAGGCTGGAGTTGAAGTCCAAAGGATCCCTAAATTTAAAGAAAAAACTAGCCCTGGCGCCTATTATAATGGCCCGGCATTAGATGGCTCACGACCAGGTATTTTTTACGCGAACTTGTATGATATTAAAGCCACGCCTAAATATGGCATGAGAACGCTAGCCTACCATGAAGCGGTTCCAGGGCATCATTTCCAAATAGCCGTCGCACAAGAGTTAGAAGATATGCCTATTTTTAGAAAATTTGCTCCGTTTACCGCTTATGTTGAAGGTTGGGCGCTATATTCGGAAAGGCTAGCCTGGGAATTAGGCTTTCAAAGTAATCCATTTGATAACATTGGCAGATTACAAGCAGAGCTATTTAGAGCGGTTCGATTGGTTGTCGATACGGGCTTACATGCGAAGAAATGGACAAGACAAGAATCAATCGATTATATGATTTTGAATACCGGAATGGCTGAATCTGATGTTATTAGCGAGATAGAGCGCTATATCGTTATGCCAGGACAAGCTTGTTCTTATAAAGTAGGTATGATGAAAATTTTAGAATTAAGAGCTAAGGCTAAGAAGGAGCTTGGTGATAAATTTGATCTGAAAGCATTTCACGATGTAGTCTTGAAAAATGGTGCAGTTCCTTTGGATATATTAGCGATCTTAATTGACAATTACATTGAAAAAACAAAAGGATAAAACAATCCTGAGTACGTATAAATAAGTGCATAACGTCATTATTGTGAAATAATGTAACAAAACGGTAAGAACAGGCAGGTTTTACCGTTTGTGTCTATACTTGTATTCAATATGGTTTGCCCAAAGCTAGATGTTAAGTTAATTCTCAAATTAATAATCTAGTTAATAGTTAAGGGTCTAGTTAACAGTTAAGGGCTTAGTTAATACTTAAAGGAATACTGCATGAATCCTGATATTGAAGAATTAAGAGATGATGCGCGTAAGTTTGCCACGCAAAAAGTTGAAGTTGATTTCCCCTGTGATGGTGGAAAATTAAATCACTATATTTGCTCATCTCATGATATTTCGAGTAGCGGTGTAAAGCTTATTTCTCACCGAGTCATGCAATTAGGCAATACCCATTGCATTAAAATTGACTTGGGCGAAGGGTTTGGTGTGATTAAAGCCGTTGGTGAAATCAAATGGTGTCTAGAAATTGATGATGTCCCTACTTATTATGTTGGGGTTAAGTTACAAGATCTTAGTAAAAAACATACTGAAAGTTGGAATAGATTTATTGAACAGATTTAATTGAACTACTCTCGTATCAACATTGGTTACGAGTAAATACTTCCTTTAACCTTCTCATTAAAACGGATTTCTACAAAAATGAATAAACAACAGGACATTATTGAAGCTAGAAAAGAGTCTAGAAAGGATTTCAATGAAGTTGTTTTCGTTGAAATATTAGGTTCAAGTAGCGCTACATCTAATGATCAAGTTATTTTAGAATGTACGACTAGAGATGTATCCAGCAGTGGATTAAAAATAAATACTGATCACCCCTTGCTCTTACGATCAATTTTAGAAATTAATTTATCCTTTAAAAAAAGCAACCAAAGCTTTCAACTTATCGGTGAAGTTAGATGGACTCGTTGCATCGATGATAATCATTACGAAGCTGGTTTTGAATTGTTGGAAGCTGACCATGCTGATATGGAAGCGTGGAACGCCTTTTTATCTAATTCTTGAATTAGTTTTAGCTTCTTTTTTCTAATAGGTTAAAATAATCAATTCTAATTTATTTGTTATTCGCGACTCAAACCTCTGCAAATACAAATAAATAGTCATATCTTGACGCGCTAGGTTTCTAACATGAAAAAATTACTATTCATACTTGTTGCATTTATTGTTTATCTTGGTTATTTACAAATTTGGGGTGGAAGAGATTTTTCTCAAATTGGAATAGCGATAGAAAAATATCAATATTCTGACGATACAGATGCGCTCACTACTGATTTATCATTAATCTTTTCCGGCGGAACTATCAGTCAAGGTGGATTAGCCACGGCTCAAATGGCTGAAAGAGTTTATTACCGTTGGACCGATGAAAATGGAGTTGTACAGCATAGCGAAAGACGTCCTAATGTTACTAAGTATGAAACTATTAAGATGGGTGATTTATCCATCGGAATCCGAGAAAGCCTATCTCAAGAAGAAATCAAAAGAGTCTTAAAAAAATAGTGATGAATATTTACTCGTATTTGGCAGGATTTACTCTATTTATTATTTTTGGCTTCTTTAAAAGCACATAAACAGAGCCCGTTCCGCCATGTTGTGGCAATGCTGAGTGGATAGCGATCACTTGCTCAATCTGTTTTAGCCAATGAAATACATAGCTTTTGAGTTTAGCGGGTTGTTTATTCATTACTCCTTTGCCGTGAGTGATTAATAAACAGCGTAATTCATCAATTTGTGAGCTACTGACTAATTTGAATATCGTTTCGCGCGCTTGTTTTACAGAGTAACCATGAAGATCTAAATGGTAGTCAAACTCGTATCTAGCTTTTCGCAAGTTTTTGAATACTAAAGGTTGCATTCCCGAAATTTTAAAACTGAGCACTTCTTCCGGTTCAACGTTATCAATTTCACCATCGGTTAAAAAATTTTCAAAGGGGTTAATCTCAGAAATGGCCGAATTTTGTCGGTATTTTCCATTAATTGAAGATTGTGGAGTTGGCTTTACGATTTTATCTTGCTCAATTTGTTGAACATCTTGCATTTCAGCTAAAAAATCRTCTGTGTTGTTTGGYATSWTKSKCAKGTYYRKMWTGWWGYAYRWKKSCNATATWSWAKWATRAWGSYRWTRTWCWATAATMWKGCWATWRKNTCAATMWWYYSRYWWKWAGAWYRAYYWRWMYWTWWGTNGAATRRAATGTCGGGTTAGAGCCGAATAAGGAGAGCTGAAATGATTGACGGAAAATTTGATGTAATATTTCGAGGTCAAATTGTCAAAGGCCGAGAATTAAATGAGGTTAAAAATAACCTAGTCTCTTTGTTTAAATCTTCTCTAAGCGCGGTTGAGCCATTGTTTAGTGGCGCAGACATCAAAATAAAAAAGTCACTCGATTATTCCACTGCAATGAAATATCAATCTGCACTTAAACAAGCCGGCGCATTAGCGATTATTAGTGAAGTAATCGTCGTAAAAGCGAAAGCAAATTTTATGATGCCGGATGATGAAGCTGAAACTAATGCTACTACCGCCAACAGCAATGACGTGAGCGTGGAGAAACAGTCGTCTATTAAGCAAAGCATCCCTGAGAAAGTAAATCAAACTGAAACGCCTTCAAGCGATAATAGTTCATTGACTGTAGCGGAAGTGGGCTCTCAACTAATGCCCGATAAAATCTACGAGAAAAGAGATGTCGATACCAGTGATTTGTCTCTCGCTAACGTTGGTGAAAGGATCTTACCCGCGAAAGCAAAAGAAAATCATCCCACACCGTCGATTGATCATTTATCGTTAGAGAATCTATAGCAACCGTTGGGTATCATTTCCGATAATGATCAAACCAAAGGTTCGTCGCGCCAGCCACAGCCACAGGCATCACCAGGATATTAATAATTGGTATCATGGTTAATAACATGACAAATAATCCAAATCCAAACGGGCCACTTCGGTAAGATTTAATATCACTCAATGTCTTTCTGAAGGGATATCGATGATTATCATTGGGATAGTCAATATATTGTACGGCTGACATCCATCCGTTAAATAAGAACCAAATAATCGGTGCAAACATCGATATTGGGGTAATAAATAGGATTAAGCATAATAATGCTCTAGGGATATAATAGGTTAATTTACGCCATTCTCGGCCAATTAAACGGGGTATATCCTTAAATGAGTCAGTTAAACTCAGATTTTCTATTGCTGTTGAGTCGCCCGCCAGGTGACATTCGACCGCTTCAGATAATAATCCATTAAATGGAGCCGCTATCCAGTTAGCAATAAAGCCAAACATAAAAAATACCGTTATTAATACGGTAATGATTATGAGAGGCCATAAAAGCCAATCTAAGCTAGTGACAAACCAATTTAAAGCCTCTGCAGACCAACGAATATACCAGTCGGGGCTATTCACATGAGTTTCTAGCCAAATCGGCAGACTTGAATACCAATCGGAAATGAGGTTAAACGCATAAATTGAAGCGAATGTTAGCAAAACAAAATTAATAATAAGTGGTATAAAGACAAAGCGCCTAATATTTGGTTGCCAAATGAGGTCGTAGCCTTTACGCAAATACTGTGTACCGTTAAAAGAGGGCATATTTTGAGGATCGGTTTGCATTAATTGATAGCCAATTGGTTGATTTTTTATGTGTGAATTATTAACGAAATAATTTAAACTATCGCGTTGAATAAAACTAGTGCAAAATTGTAAGAGTTTTTCCCTATTGATACCATTTTAACTATCAAAACATCCATTAGCTAAATGGATATAAAAATAAAGAACTAAGCAAGTATGCGATTAAAACTGATTAAATTAGCGGGTTTCAAGTCATTTGTTGACCCTACAACGGTACCTTTTCCAGAGAACCTAACGGCGATTGTTGGTCCTAATGGCTGTGGCAAATCAAATTTGATTGATGCCGTGCGTTGGGTGATGGGAGAGTCATCTGCTAAGCATTTGCGTGGCGACTCCATGACGGACGTTATATTTAACGGTTCAACCACCCGAAAACCGGTTGGTCAAGCCAGCATTGAACTCGTTTTTGATAATTCAGATGGAACTCTAAAAGGCGAGTTTGCGAGTTATGCAGAAATTGCCTTAAGAAGAACGGTTACTCGTGATGGACAATCGAATTACTACCTCAATGGAACAAAATGTCGAAGAAAAGATATTACCGGGATATTTTTAGGGACTGGACTGGGACCTAGAAGTTACGCAATTATTGAGCAGGGAATGATTTCTCGATTGATCGAATCAAAGCCTCAAGAATTAAGAGTCTTTCTTGAAGAAGCCGCGGGTATATCTAAGTATAAAGAACGAAGACGAGAAACTGAGACGAGAATTAGGCATACTCGCGAGAATATGGAGCGATTGACTGATATCCGTGAAGAGTTAGGAAAACAGATTGCTCATTTACAAAGACAAGCAAATGCAGCCACAAAATATAAAGCCTTTAAACAAGATGAAAGACGTTTAAAAGGCGAGCTTTCAGCACTAAAATGGCGTAAATTTAATCAACAAGTTGAAACGCTATCTTCAGAAATTTCTAAATTAGAAACAGAATTAGAGGCGCGAATAGCCGAGCAACGCCACGCTGATTTAGAAATTGAACAAACACGCGCAAAGCATATTGATATCTCAGATGCTTTTAATCAGGCTCAAGGAAATTTTTATGGCATAGGTGCTGATATAGCTCGACTTGAACAAAGTCTTTCCCATAAAAAGGAACGCCAAGTCCAACTCAATCAAGATTTTCAACAAGTTAACGCTTCTTTATCTCAAGCAACTGAACAAATGTCTCAGGATGAATTAAGTATTTCAGAACTTAGAGAACAAAAACTTGAATTAGAACCTGAATTGGAATTACAACAACAAAAACTTGAACAAGCTCAGATTAGTTTAGAAGAATTAGAAGTTTCCGTTTTAGATTGGGAACAAAACTGGGAGGAGTATAATAAAAGCTCAGCCATTAACAGCCAAAAAATGGAAGTAGAAAGAACGCGTATTCAGCATTTTGATAAAGTGATTGAGCGTCTTGCCACTCGAATAGATAATAATCAGAAAGAATCAGATAACTTAGCCGCTCAGCCCATTGAAGACGATGTACTTAATGCGTCATTAGAACTTAGTAAAGCMGAAGAAGAAACCAATATTCTCAGTGAAAGCGTAGAAGTTTTATTTGAAGAAATTTCTGAGATGAGAAGTCAGCGTAGAACTAAGCAGAAAGAGGTTGAAGCTAGTCGCTCAAAATTACAAAAGATACAAAGCGAACATATTTCGCTAAATGCTATTCAACGTGCCGCTCTTGGTGATACCGATACCGGCGTTACCGATTGGTTAAATAGTAATGCATTATCTGAAAATAAAAAATTAGCGCAGAGCATTAAAGTTGATAGTGGTTGGGAAGATGCGGTAGAAATGGTGTTAGGCGACTATCTAGAAGCAACCAGTTGCGATTCTTTTTCTATGTTTGAAAATGAATTAGCACAATTAGAAACCGGTCGTTTATGTTTAGTTGATAATTCAGGCAACTCTAATTTAAGTAAGTCTGATGCAAATAATCAAGATTCGTCACAGGACAAATCATTAGTGGCATTATCCACTAAAATAAAGCAGTTAAATGTTAATGTGCCCACGCTAAATAATGTCTTTATTAGCAATAGTTTAAACGATGCGTTGGCGCAGAGAGATTCGCTTAGTGCGGAGCAATCGTTAATAACTGAAGATGGTTTTTGGATAGCGCGTAGTTGGATCCGCGTCGCTAAAAAAGAATCCGATGAAATGAGTTTGTTGGAAAGAGAAAGTAGACTCGAAGCATTGGCAATTGAATTAGAAAAATATGAATCAGAGTTAGAAGAATTACAAACTAGCGCAGATGAAGAAAATGAACGATTACGAGATTCAGAAAATAGCTGGGAAGAAAAGCAAAGAGAGTTAAGAGTTGTTAGCAAAAGCTATAGTGATCTTCGCGCTCAAGTCGGATCTCAACAAGCTAAACTCGAGCAAATGGTAAAAAGAAAAGATGCATTGGTTAAAGAGAAAGAAGATTTAACTCATCAGTTGCAAGTGGATGAAACCGCTCTATCTCAAAGTCGAGCAAGTTTAGAGAAGCAAGTTGATGCTATGGCGGATGATCTTGAACAAAAAGAATCATTGTCACGTGAAAAAGAAGATAAAAGAAGGCGGTTGGATGACGCAAGAAATCAGGCTCGTCAATCGAAAGATAAAAGCCATGAATTAGAGTTAAGTGTTGCTAATATCAATGCGGAAATAAATTCAAGTCAGTCGACTAATCAGCGAATGCAACAGCAAGTTGCAGAAATGCAAAGTAGAAAAATTCAACTTCAGGACGCGTTAGAAAATGCGAACTCTCCAGATGATGATTTGCAGTTGGAATTGGATGTGTCATTAGAAAAACGTTTACGTTCGGAAGGTGCTTTATCCCAAGCGAAAGATAATTTGGAAGTGGTAGAAAGATCGGTCAGAGTGTTTGAAAAGCAACGAGGYGAAGCTGAGCAAGCTGCGCAAGGCGTTCGCTCTCGACTCGAAAGCTTAAGAATGAAATGGTCTGAAAATTCAGCTAAACAAAACTCCCAAGAAGAAAACATTACAAGTCATGATGAAGATATTCAAAGTATCTTAGAGCATTTAGACAGTGAAGCAAATGAAGATGAATGGAATGGACGGTTGGAGGCTATTTCAGCCAAAATACAACGTCTTGGTGCGATTAACTTAGCTGCTATTGATGAACACACGGAACAGAGTGAAAGAAAAATATATTTAGATGCACAGCATGAAGATTTAGATGAGGCATTAGAATCTTTAGAAAGTGCGATTAGAAAAATTGATAAAGAAACGCGAACTCGATTTAAAGAAACCTTTGATAAAGTTAATGCAGGATTAAAAGAATTATTTCCCAAAATATTTGGTGGCGGGCATGCGTATCTAGAATTAACCGGCGAAGATTTATTGGATACTGGCGTGACTGTTATGGCAAGACCTCCGGGCAAAAGAAACAGCACCATCCATCTTCTTTCAGGTGGCGAAAAAGCGTTAACCGCGCTTGCTTTGGTTTTCTCTATATTTAGATTAAATCCTGCACCATTTTGTATGCTTGATGAAGTTGATGCGCCGTTAGATGATGCTAACGTTGGACGATTCTGTAATCTGGTTAAAGAAATGTCTGAACATTTACAGTTCATCTATATTACTCATAACAAAGTGAGTATGGAAATGGCACAGGCGCTTGCGGGTGTTACGATGCAGGAACCTGGAGCTTCTAGGCTTGTTGCGGTTGACGTTGACGAAGCGGCTCATCTAGCTGGCATTTAAGGTTTGGATAACCTAAATGGACTGGGGGTAACCTAAATGGACTGGCAAATAAGACTTTCATTAATTATTTTTGGGATCGCCTTGGTCGCATACATCTATTTCGATTATTCTAAAAAGAAAAAAGTTGAAAAAAAGAATGACCAGTTAAAAAAGCAATTCAGTCAAATTTCAATCTCTATTGATAGCGCAGGTTTTGATTCTAGCGGAGTAGGTAAAGCGCGCTCTAAAAGTCAATTGGAGCATAATGATAGTCCTGACAAAATAGAACCGCAGATTGGCGATATTGAAATCGTTGAAGATAGTCCTAAAGAGTTTGAATCGAGTAAAAAGGCTTTGGGAAAAATAGATATTAAAAGTCAGCCTGACATAAAAAAAATAGAGGAAAAGGTTTACTCGTTAATTATTCAAGCACCGAAAAACCACCTATATAAAGGAAGTGATTTGATGCCTTTATTTTTGTCACAAGGTTTAAAATTTGGTGAAATGAATATATTTCATCGATATGAGCATATGGGGAAAAATCGCGGTGAGGTGATAGTTAGTTTAGCCAATGCTGTTGAGCCGGGAACTTTCAATTTGGAGAAAATCGAATCATTTACCACACCCGCTTTAGCTATTTTTTCTACCTTTTCTGGTAGCGCAGAATACATTAATCATTACAAAAACTTAGTTAAAACAGCAGAGTTTTTAGTTAAAGAACTCAGTGGAAAGATACTTGATAAATCTGGAAATGTTTATACGCAAGAAATGCATAAAGAGCGTTTGCAAGAAATTAGCTCGGCTATTGATTGAAATTTAACAAATAAAAACATAAGAAATATAAACTAACCAACACAAAGTAAAGTTAAAAGAGAGTCTCCATTGCCTTCGGAACCTATCGAAATTAAAATTAAAATTCTTAGACAAGAGATAGAAGAATTAAATTATCAATATTATGTCTTGGATAATCCTAGTTATCCAGACTCGCACTACGACAAACTTCTGCAAGAACTAATTTCAATAGAGAAAAAACATCCAGAATTGATTACAGATAATTCTCCTACTCAAAGAGTCGGCGGGCAACCATTAAGTGGTTTTTCACAAATCACTCATTTAACCCCTATGCTATCACTGGATAATGTTTTTGATTCAGACTCATTTGGTAAGTTCTATGAACGAGTATTTCATAAGATCGCTAGCGATCAGCCTATCACTTTTACTTGCGAGCCGAAACTGGATGGATTAGCAATTAGTTGTTTGTATAAAAATGGTAATTTGGTTCACGCGGCAACCAGAGGTGATGGGAAAATAGGTGAGGATGTCACTCATAATATTAAAACAATCCAAAGCATACCCCTAAAACTTCGAGGTGATTTTCCAGAACTATTAGATGTTCGCGGTGAAGTTTTTATGCCTAAAGATTCATTTGAAAAACTGAACAAAAATGCAATAAAGGATGGTAATAAGACTTTTGCTAATCCTAGAAATGCAGCCGCAGGTAGTTTAAGACAACTTGATCCTAAAATTACCGCTAAAAGAAAATTAGCGGTTTATTTTTATGCTCTGGGAAATGCTGAATTTAAAAAATTACAAAATGATGCAGAGCAAACTTCAGACGAAAGGCTAGCAGATTCACATCACAATAGACTTAAACAAATTCAATCTTGGGGATTGCCTATTTGTGATGAAATAGAACTAAGGCATGGCGATAAAGCCTGTTTAGAATATTTTAAAGAAATAGGTGCTAAAAGAGAACAACTTCCCTATGAAATTGATGGCATAGTATATAAAGTAGATTCAATTTTATCTCAAGATAAACTAGGTTTTGTAGCGAAAGCGCCGCGTTGGGCGATTGCGCACAAATTTCCAGCGCAAGAAGAGATGACACTGCTTAAAGGAGTAGACTTTCAAGTGGGTCGTACTGGAGCGATTACACCGGTCGCAAGGTTGGAGCCTGTTTTTGTAGGTGGAGTGATGGTGAGTAATGCTACTTTACATAATAAAGACGAAATCGAGCGATTAGATGTAAGAGTTGGCGATCACGTGGTAATACGACGGGCAGGGGATGTGATTCCTCAAATTGTGAGTGTGGTTTTAGATAAAAGAGACGTCAACGCTTCCTCGATTATTTTCCCAAAAGTATGTCCAATCTGCCAATCTCCTTTAGAAAAAGAAATCGATCAAGCCATCTATCGTTGTACCGGTGGATTGATTTGTTCCGCACAAAAAACACAGTCAATTATTCATTTTGTTTCTCGTAAAGCAATGAATATTGATGGACTTGGTGATAAATTAGTAGAAGTATTATGTGATAAACAATTAATTAATAGCGTCGCAGATATTTATCAACTTTCAAAAGATGATTTAATCGGCCTAGAACGAATGGCAGAAAAGTCAGCGAATAATTTATTGCAGGCGATTGAAAAAAGCAAACAAACTTCATTAGCAAAAGTCATCTATGCACTTGGAATTCGAGAAGTGGGTGAAGTCACCGCAATGAACCTAGCAAATAATTTATTTGATTTCAAAAATATCATAAATGCTAATTTAGAAGAGTTAGAAAATATAGAAGATATTGGGCCGATAGTGGCTAAGCATATTGTTGCATTTTTTGAAAATGAAAATAATCGCCAGGTTATTGAATCCTTGATCAGTCATGGAGTAAGCTGGCCTGAAATAAAACCTAAAGACAAATCTGAATTACCACTTTTAAATCAAACCTGGGTTTTAACGGGAGCTTTGTCACAATTAAAAAGAAACGATGCAAAGGCAGTCTTACAATCTTTGGGAGCAAAAGTCAGCGGTAGTGTCTCTAAAAATACGACTTGTGTGGTTGCCGGTGAATCTGCGGGCTCTAAACTTAAAAAAGCGATTGAACTAGGCATTGAAGTGATTAGTGAAGAAGAGATGTTAAAGCTAATTAGTTCATTTCAAATAGTGAAAATTTAATATAGCGTCAACACATGTAATTATTACAATAAACTTAGTAAAACAATAAACAAACAGGAGAATCATTATGCTAACTATTACGGCACTTTATGCAGGGCTTTTAGGGCTTATCTTTATTGCCTTGTCATTTAAAATTGTTGGAATAAGAAAAAGCAAATCGATTGGAATCGGTGATGGCGGAAATGAGAAACTACAGTTGGCTTGTCGCGTACAAGCCAATTTTGCAGAATATGTCCCAATTGCTTTAATTTTATTGGCGATATTAGAGTTGAATTCTTGGGCTTCAATTTATGTTCATATTATCGGAGCATCTTTTGTTGTTGGAAGGCTTTTACATGCTTGGGGCTACGGGAAGTCTAGTGGGTCTTCTCTTGGTAGAGTTAGCGGTATATTGCTTACTTGGATAATGATAATTGCGCTTTCGGGGTTAAATATCTACTCAGCTATTCTAGGCTTGTAATACAAAACATTTGAACGCTATTAATTTTGTGTGAGATATATCTCACACAAAATTCAGATATCTCTCAGTTCCTTCGGTAACAAAAACGACTTAATAATATTTACTACATCTCTATAATTAACTTCATATTAAGAATATGGATATCAATTAAGAGGTTTTCAATGATTGAAACTAAAACCGAATCAAGCCACCAATGGACTATTTTTAGCAAAGGGCGCATGCGGGTCGAAGCTTGTACGAATTGTGGCGATGTCCACCTTC
>NVTT01000034.1 GCA_002401655.1 Gammaproteobacteria bacterium
GAAAGGTAAACGCTATAAGGCAGCTCTGGATATTAATTATGCTGAGAAAGTACTTTCACCAATATTATGACTGATCTGACCATTCATGCGGTTGCCGTGGTCGGGGTCTTCACGATACAAATAACCAACCGACTTTCCTTCATAAAGAATATTGTTAGTTACGAAGCATCGCTTAATGTACTTATCGGTTATTGATGGAACAGGATCATCTAAATCGGTATCAATGATATGACACTCACGAAACTCGATAGGGTCTTTATGCTTAAGATCCTTTATATAATTGGGATCATTATCCAAATAACCAGAAAACATACCATTTTTAACTTCTGTTATTTCTACCCACATCCTTTCAGCTCTGGGAGCCTCGGGATCATCTGATTCAAACTCAAAAATCAGTTTAGCCTGATTTTCTGCTTTGAGTTGTGATACAACTTCCTTTGATGGCTTATGAAAGGTGTACGGAAATTCATTAGCAACCTTTTGTGCGTCTTCTAGTTTCCAACTTCTATTCTGCACAATATCTCCATTTTTGATTACAGATAACGCTTATTTTATGCAGCAAACGTCGACTAAATGCTTTCCGTTGGCTACATTTTGTTTAATTTTCTATTTAAATCAAGAGTCTACCGTAAATGGAAAGTTCAAGATAGAATATTATGTGAGTCTTGACTGACCTAATCTCCCGTCTCCTTTTGAGAATAAGTAGTTTAATCAATAAGATAGCAAACTCCCATTGCGCACTAATCATCCACCATTGAAGCGGACGACTCGTTTGAGGATGAGTACCGAGCCGAGAGAACGTCAATACGAACAAAACACCATTCCGCATATAATCCTGAACTAACGCAGTGCAACCGGATATAAAACAAATTTACGTGATAGTTCAAGTTTGACGCCCATATTAGTCATATTTTTAGTTTATTTAACACTAAATTTTTTCTCTAATTGTTCTATTCTTCTATGCGTCTAGGTATAATGCACACAAAGATTAATGATTCAAAGAGGATCACCGTATGGGATCAATTGCTGGAAAGAAAACTGACCTTTACCAAAATCATGTTGAAGCAAACGCTAAGATTGTTGATTTTGGTGGTTGGGATATGCCGTTAAACTATGGATCGCAAATTGAAGAGCACCATGCGGTAAGAACTGACGCCGGTATGTTTGATGTTTCGCATATGACCACCGTTGAAGTAACGGGCGAAGATGCTAAATCTTATTTACAAACTCTTTTAGCTAACGATGTGGATAAATTACAAACCTCTGGTAAAGCTTTGTATAGCGGTATGCTCAATGAAAAAGGTGGAGTCATTGATGATCTGATTGTTTATTTTATTAATAACGAACATTACCGTGTGGTGGTTAATGCATCAACCCGAGAAAAAGATTTAGCATGGATGTCTGAGCAAGCTAAAAACTTCAAGGTGACCGTTGAAGAAAATAGTGATTTTGCCATGATTGCGGTTCAAGGGCCTAATGCGATTGCAAAAACAAATCAAGTTTTGTCTTCAGTTCAGCAAGAAGCCGTAAAAGAAATGGGCGTATTTTTTGCGGTTGATAGCGAAGGCTATTTTATCGCTCGCACTGGTTATACCGGTGAAGACGGTTATGAAATTATGGTGCCATCAAATCAAGCCAGCGATTTTTGGAATAAACTCATGAAAGCAGGAGTAAAACCTTGCGGATTAGCAGCTCGTGATACTTTGCGTTTAGAGGCGGGAATGAATCTTTACGGCAATGAAATGGATGAGTCCGTTTCGCCATTAGAAGCTAATATGGCTTGGACGATTGACTGGAAAAATGAATCAAGAAACTTTATTGGTAAATCAGCACTTTTATCGCAAAAAGAATCAGGCGTAAAAAACAAGTTAGTCGGCTTAGTTCTTGAGGGAAAAGGGGTGATTAGATCACATATGAAAGTTATCGTTGACGGCGAGTGTATTGGCGAAACAACTAGTGGCACAATGTCTCCAACTTTAAAACAAAGCATCGGAGTGGCTAGAGTTCCAAAGACAATTGGCGAGTCCGTGATGCTAGAAATTCGTGGTAAGCTTGTTCCTGCAAAAGTCGTTAAACCATCTTTTGTTAGAAATGGTAAAGCTTTAATATAGAAAGGTTGAGCAGAAACGACTAAAAGTCATTATTAGTAATAAACAAAAGTAGGGTGGGCAATTTTTACTGCCCACCGTTTTCAAATAATAGTTTATAAAAATGGTGGGCACAAAAAAACGTGCACACCCTACAAAAATATAAATCAGTAGAAATTTAATACGTCGTTAAAGTTTGTAAGGGGATAAAAAATGAGTAATGTACCAAGCGATTTAAAATATATCAGTTCACATGAATGGATCAGAGTAGAAGATGATGGCAGTGTCACAATAGGCATTACGGATCATGCTCAAGAGCTATTAGGTGATATCGTTTATGTTGAATTACCAGACATAGATAGCGAAGTAGCCGTTGAAGATGAAATGGCAGTGGTTGAATCAGTCAAAGCGGCATCCGATATTTATGCGCCAATTTCTGGAACCATCACGGAAATTAATGAACTATTAGAAGATGCACCAGAAACCATTAACTCATCTCCCTATGATGATGGTTGGATGTTTAAAATGCAGCCATCTGAACCAAGTGAACTCGATAATTTAATTGATGCAGAAACATACCAAAATGAGATTGAAGATTAGTTACTAAATTATAATCTTCAATAAAGCCTCAATAGACATCATTATGTTATTGAGGCTTTTATATTTTAAAAGCCTGTTTTAATCATTAGGTTGCAATCCAAGTAACATCTTAGCAATGAGACAAATATGAAAAGTACTATATGCCAGTTACAAAATCCTGAAGAATTTAGCCAACGACATATTGGCCCAGACAAGCAAGAAACTCAATCAATGTTAAATGAATTAGGTTTGAGTTCATTAGATGACTTATTGCTAGAAACCGTCCCCAATAAAATTCGTTTACCAAAAGAGCTAAACATTCCAACAGCAAGAAGCGAACAGCAAGCTTTGGCAGATATAAAAGCGATTGCCGATCAAAATGAAGTGCTACCAACTTATATAGGYATGGGCTATTACCCAACYATTACTCCAACGGTTATCTTAAGAAACGTTTTRGAAAAYCCRGGSTGGTACACAGCTTATACACCCTACCAACCTGAAATTGCCCAAGGTCGATTAGAAGCCATTATTACTTATCAGCAAATGACCATGGATTTAACGGGGATGGAATTAGCGAGTGCCTCTTTATTAGATGAAGCAACCGCCGCTGCGGAAGCGATGGCGATGGCGAAGCGGGTTTCTAAGAACAAGAAATGTAATTGCTACTTTGTTGATCAAAATGCTTTTCCGCAAACCATTGATGTCATAAAAACACGGGCTGAACACTACGGTTTTGAATTAGTTTTTGGCAATGCAGAAGACGCGGCTAAAGAAGATGTTTTTGGTGCGTTTATTCAATACACAGATTGCACAGGCAAAGTGGTTGATCTTGAACCAATCATCGAGGCTTTACACGCACACAAAGCCATTGTTGCCATTGCAGCGGACATAATGAGTTTAGTTTTACTCAAGTCGCCAGGAAGTTGTGGTGCAGATATCGTACTGGGATCGTCTCAACGATTTGGCGTACCTATGGGGTTTGGCGGCCCACACGCTGCTTTTTTCGCAACTAAAGATCAATACAAACGTTCAATGCCTGGCCGTATTATTGGTGTTTCAATCGATACAAATAATCGCCCCGCTTTAAGGATGGCAATGCAAACTCGCGAACAACATATCCGTAGAGAAAAAGCCACTTCCAACATTTGTACCGCTCAAGTTTTACTGGCAAACATTTCTGCTTTTTATGCCGTTTATCATGGGCCAGAAGGATTACAAAGAATCGCTAACCGCATTCATCGATTCACTCAAATACTAGCATCCGCATTATCGAATCATGGTGTGACTATTTTAAATGACAATTATTTTGATACACTAACGTTTGATTGCGCTGACGATCGCGATAACATTATAGCGAGAGCTGCTACCGCTAATATTAATTTAAGAATCGATCCAAATACACAAGTGGGTATTAGTCTTGATGAAACGGTTGGCTTACAAGAATTACAGACTCTATTTAATGTGATTAGCGGAAATGAAGTTGAGATTGATTTTTTTGAAATAGAAACCTCGCTCACTAAAGAAAGCAATATTTCTGCTAACCTAGTTAGAAAAGATAACTTCTTAACTCATCCTGTTTTTAATACGCATCACTCTGAAACTGAAATGTTACGATATTTGAAATCTTTAGAAAATAAAGATTTTTCATTAGTTCACGGCATGATTGCGTTAGGAAGTTGCACCATGAAATTAAATGCAACCTCAGAAATGCTACCTATCACTTGGCCAACTTTTGCAAACATTCATCCTTTTGCACCAAGTTCTCAAACAAAAGGTTATGCACAACTGACTACGGATCTGGAAAATTGGCTTTCAGAGATCACTGGTTATGATGCAATGTCCTTGCAACCAAACTCCGGTGCTCAAGGCGAATATGCTGGTTTATTAGCAATTTATAAATACCATGAATCTCGAGACGAAGGACACCGAAATATTTGTTTGATACCAAGCTCTGCGCATGGAACTAATCCTGCGAGCGCACAAATGGCAAACATGAAAGTAGTGATTATTAATTGTGACGATGAAGGAAATGTAGACGTTACTGACTTGAAAAATAAAGTCGAAGAAGTTTCAGAGAATCTCGCTTGTTTAATGATCACTTACCCATCGACTCACGGTGTATTTGAAGAATCGATCATGGATATTTGTGCACTGATCCATGAACATGGCGGACAAGTTTATATGGACGGAGCCAACATGAATGCACAAGTGGGAATTACTTCTCCGGGCTTAATGGGATCGGATGTTTCACATTTAAATTTACACAAAACTTTCTCAATCCCACATGGTGGCGGCGGCCCTGGAGTCGGACCCATTGGTGTAAAAGAACACTTAAAAGATTTTTTACCTAACCATTCGGTTTCCAAAATATTAGGCACTAATGAAAACAACGGCGCTGTTTCTGCCGCACCATACGGTAGCGCAGGTGTCCTGCCTATCACTTGGATGTACTTGGCTATGCTAGGCAAAGAAGGCGTCACTGAATCTACAAAAATGGCGCTGTTAAATGCCAATTATTTAACTAAAAAATTAAGCGAACACTACCCTATTTTATATCGCGGAAGAAACGACAAAGTTGCTCACGAATGTATCGTCGATTTACGTCCAATAAAAGCCGATACAGGAATAACCGAAGTCGACTTTGCCAAACGATTAATGGACTACGGATTCCATGCACCAACCATGTCCTTTCCCGTTGCCGGAACCTTTATGATTGAGCCAACAGAAAGTGAACCCTTATGTGAAATTAATCGATTCATCAACGCAATGATTTCAATCAAAGCTGAAACAGAAAAAGTAAAGTCAGGCGAATGGCAAGAAGGAAATAATCCACTGTGCAACGCTCCCCATACACAAACTGATTTATTAGATTGGGATAAACCTTACTCAATTAAAGAGGCTATTTACCCAGTTAAAGGGCAAGAAAATTCTAAATTCTGGCCTAGCGTAAATCGTATTGATGATGTTTATGGCGATCGTAATTTAATGTGTAGTTGTCCTTCTCCTGAGGAATACAGATAGAACAATTTAATTTATTAAAATAATGTTTTTTTTTTTGGATTTGTAAAATGTCACAACTATCAGATACACATTTAACTCAACAGCGTTCTCTTGATGACGTACCTAACGCTCCCGATCGCGCTAAACCGCTTGGGTTTATTTTACGTTTGGCAAAAGCGCTACATACTTATGGTTTACCTGCTTATGAGTTAGAGCAAACCATGAATGGCTGTGCTGAAGCGTTAGGATATGGCATTCAATGCATGTCTTTACCAACTTCAATTAGCATGACCATTTTACCGCCAGACGGCGAGCCAAAAACTTACTTAATACGAGTCGCTCCCGGCGAAGTCAACGTTGAACGATTGAGAAAAACAACAGAAGTTGCTCAACAGGTTATCAATGCAGATATAAATTGCCAACAAGGCGCCGATTATTTAAAAGACATTGCTACCTCCGAACCTGAATACCCATCGTGGGTGATTGTGTTAGCCTTTGCGGTCGTTTCTGCTTGTATTGCTAGAATTTTTTCCGGTAGTTTAAACGACATGGGACTATCATTTTTTATTGGTTTAATCGTAGGATTAATCGCCGTTGCTTCAAAACGAATCGCATTTATCGATCATTTATTACCTGCAATATGTGCATTTATCGCCACCTTTGCGGCTTTATCATTTAACCATTGGTTCGATTTACAGGTGGTTACTTCGGTTGTGATTATTTCCGGATTGATTATTTTATTGCCAGGGCTTTCCCTTACTATTGCACTGGCGGAACTAGCGACTCAAAATTTAGTTTCTGGAACGGCAAGACTTTCCGGAACCATGACCATATTTATACAACTAGCATTCGGTAGCGCTTTAGCGGTGGAAATTGCTAATCGTCTTGGGTTTGAAACAGTAAACATAGCCGTGCAACCGATAGAACTTTGGAGTATTTGGTTTGCSGCAGGCGTYGCMGCYTTAGCATTGGTTCCRCTRTTTTCYGCCAGAAAAAAAGRYGCCGGTTGGTTTTTRCTMTCTKCACTWTCAGCATTTACAACAGTTTATTTTGCGACAAAATTTCTAGGCGCATCACTTGGAGCATTTGCCGGAGCAATCGTAGTTGGTTTAATCGCAAAACTAGCGAGTCATTTTTTTAATATACCTGGCGCTATGATTATGATGCCTGGATTTATTATTCTGGTTCCTGGTGCTGTTGGATATCGATCCATCATTGCGCTGGTTGAAAACGATGTTATAGCTGGTTTATCGACTGCTTTTGATGTGGGTATGATTGGTATTTCTCTAGTGGCTGGCTTTTTAATTTCATCATTAGTGCCATTACCTAAAGATGTTTCTAAGGATGCATTTTAGTGGTTATTAAAAATAATAATTCTGATTACTATTTTTAATAAAGATACCAAGGAGTTTTTTCTTTTAAAAAGTATGAAAATAAAATTTAATACCATCCAAAACAATATTTTGATATTTGTTCTTCTCTTGCTATTGAGCACAAATAGCCAAGCTAATTGGTTAGATATTGTTAAGGAGGCCACATCACAATTAGTAGATGAACTATTTTCAGAAAAGGATGAAAGTTCTGTTGTATTATCTAGCGAAAGGTTAAATCTCTACCCAGCACATTATAAACTTCAGCAAATAGTTGAACCCATCCATAATACAAATTTATTTTTTTTGGAGACTGGCGTTCAAAATAAACCGCCACTTCTTTTGATACATGGCTTAGGTGACCTTGCTACAATTGACTGGCTAAATGTAATACCTAACTTAGAAAAAAATTATCATGTTTATGCAATTGATTTGCCGGGGTTTGGATCATCTAGCCACAACTACTTTATCTACTCACCTAAAGAGTATTCTAGAATAATTAATTGGTTCATCCAAAAAGTTATAACGCCTTCTACACAAAAACCGATTTTAATTGGACACTCTATGGGAGCCGCTGTAAGCCTATTTTATGCTAGCCACTATCCTGAAAGTATAGAAAGGTTGGTGTTAGTTAGCGCCGCAGGAATACTAGAACGTACCAGCTATTTAAAACACTTATCTGAGTCATCAATAGGAAAATCCGAGAAAAATGATACTTGGCTAGGTTTTAATCGCCGATTAAATCACTTTACGGCTAAATGGGTTGAACAAACGGGTAAAGCTTACGATCCAACAAAGATTCTTAGTGGAAATAGAATATTACGGAAACTAATATTAAAAGATAATTCTAATTTGAATGCCGGATTAGCCCTGATGGACACAAATTTTTCATTATTAAATTTTGATTATCTACCACCAACAATAATGATTTGGGGAGTTGATGATCCAATTGCTCCATTTCGCACGGGTAGAGCATTGCAAGGGTTAATTCCTAGATCAACACTCATTCCAATCACTAACGCTGGACACGTCCCCATGAAGTCGAAATCGGCTGAATTCAATCATGCTCTAAGAATAGGTTTAACAACTACGATAAATGAACATGATAATATTTATCAAGAATTAATAAGCCAACGTATTGGAAAATGTAAGGATGATGATAATACAAAGTTTAAAGGACATTATGCGATCATAATTTTAGAGAACTGCAAAAAAGCGCAACTACAGAATGTTGTAAGTAAGAGCTTTTTTTCTAATCACTCGATCGTTACTATTAACAATAGTAGAATTGGAAAACTAGGTTATACCAATAAGATTTATTCTAGTCGCATAGAAGCAACATCTAGCCAGTTTTTGGGGAGCATAAGCCTCAAAAATTCGAAATTGGACTTCGCAAATGTTAAAATAACAGCAAATACTTCAGCCATACAAATAACAGATAGCAATACTTTAATATTTTCCCTATCAAAAATTGACAGTTCATTATTTAAAGGAAATATTCACGGGTTTTACCACTTAAATGAAGGCAACATAGAAGAGCATCTATAGTATGCTATTTTTACAGCGAACAGGATCTTCATTTGAATAACAAATCTACTTCTATAATCGTTATTTTATTTTTCAATTTCGTTCGCTTCATTTTTAACCACTTATTAGAGGAATAATTAAATGAAAATCAAAAATTATTTTTGGCTACTTACACTTTTCATTTTAGTTGGATGTTCGAATACTACGAAGCGTTTAAACTTGAAAAACTCTCCTCCAATAATACATAAACTGATTGATTCTGGACAAACAAATGTAGAACGCGGGAAATATAATAAAATTGTAACCTCACAATCTGATTCTTTATTTTCTCCAGGTGAAAAAACAATTATTAAAGGAAATGGCTTTTTAAATTCTAACGTTATATTAGACGGTCAACCTATTGCTTCTAATATTATTTCTTCTGACTACATTGAAATAAAACTGCCTGCATGGCTTTTGCCTTTTAAACAACATACATTGGAAGTCATTAACTCATTTGGTAAAGATGCAACCACTTTCAATTCAAGTCACTACCTTATTGGAGCCGATACGGATGGTAACCAGATACATTTCATTCGAACTAACATCGAAACAAAACAGGGGTTTGATAAAAAAACATTAAGTCTTAATCAAAAGAGCCCTTTATTTAATTTATTATCCAAAGACAAGAATTATCTTTTTTCAATTGGAATTGATAATAAGAAAGAGAGCAAACAAAATGCGAACTCTAAGAATAAAAACTTCACATATACCGTTGGCATTAATAGTGTAAATTTGAGCCATAAAAACATTCCAAAATCAGTCAACCATTTTCAAGTTGTTTTGAATTCAAAACCTAAAGCGTTAGCACTAGACGATAAAAACACTCTTGTGATTCTAGGTGAAAATGACATAGCATTCATAGATGTTAGTAACCCAATTAGACCCGCTTTATTGAACCGACAACAGATCTTGCTTACAGATAAAAAAGATCGAACTGTTTTTGTAGATATTGGTTATTTAACACAATCAAATCAGTTAGTTCTATTAGAGGCTTTTTCAAATACACTCTATTGGTATGATATTGATTCTAGCTCTAAAATTAATTTGATAAAAACTTATTCCATTTTTAAAAATAAAGGCCTGCCATTCACAGTTGATCTTGAAGTTGATAAGAATAATGCCGATAAACTGTGGGTGTTAACAGGAAATAACTATAGATTACTCGGCAAAGATATTTACAATGAATTTTTAGGTGAAACAAAAGAATACCAATTAGAACCACAGTTACTTTCAATTACTTTAAAAGACAATGACATATTCATCGACAAAAGCATTTCTCTTCCTGATCATTTCATTCCTTTCTTTGTCAAACATATCAATTCGAATGAACTAGTTGTGAGTGGAATCAATGGAGAATATTTTAATTATTCTAAGAATGATGATTGGATAGATGTTCTCAAAGAAACAGCTTCAATGGTCGTAAATGGTGTACAGTTAGGCAGGATTCTGAAAATCCAAATAACATCAGGAAAAGTTGAGTCAACGATCAAAGGCGTCGGCATCTATTACGATCTAACTTACATCCCAGGAAAAGGTGTTGCTTTTAGTTTACTTAAACTGAGAGGAACTATTTGGGCGCCATTTGTTAAACTAGCTTGGGGAATGGGAATTGAAAATAGAGGAACATTTGCTATAAGAGCTTTAAGTACCAAAGCGTTATTTCCTCCCTACTCTCTTGGTGAAATTAGTTTTCAATAAACTGTATTTCTACATAGGTAAAGGAATGCCTCATTATATTAGTTAGCCTATAGTTTCAATACAATTTGATATTTGTAAAACGACTCAACAATTGAAAATGTTTATCAAGAGAATAAACCATACAGTTATTTGCTTCGGCATTTTGCGCGATAATCAAGTCAGGGATACCGATCCCATTTGCCCCACCTTTCAGACATTTAACTTGCGCATCTATTAGTTTTTCCCAATCAATGCTCAATGGCAATCGCTTAATTTCGTGGAGTAATTTTATTACTTTTAGTTGCTTCTTTATTTTTAAATAGGGGATTAATTCAGCAAGAATTATATCGTTTATCACTAAAATATCTTCATCTATTAAACCTTCAAGATCAGATGAATGATTGCCCCCTCTGAAATAATCTATCCATACAGATGTATCAACCAACACATCCATCAATGACGATCTCGTATTTCATTTAGATCAATATCAAGTTCAATTTTTCCTCTATATTGTTTTAAAGCAGAAATTTTTGACTTTCTTAGGATCTCTTTCAATGCAAGCACAATAACACCGGTTTTAGTCTTTGTGTGAGTGACTTTCATCGCTTCGATTAGTAAATTTTCAGGCAAATCTAGTGTTGTTCTCATACCAACCTCCTATATTGATGCATACGATATTAATACATTATGCATATCTATTCAAGAAGCAAACAATTTAACTAACAGCATTCGTCAAACGAGAAATACTAATATCGCAACGTCTAACATCATAGTTTCTAATTTCAGCGCTTCAAAAATCGATCAACCAACCCTTGGGTAAACTGAGGTCTCATATAAAACCCCCTCGGCAATGTTTGTGAGTGATTGCCTTCTGAATCAGTCGTATCTGTCAAGACTCTTGAGTTAGCCGCCTTAGGTCTTACTTGCAAAATTTCACCCATTCTCGCATTTAGTTGTCCCAATTGACCTAATGCGACTAAGTCCATCACTTCTTCCCAATCTTGTTTGAGCTGCCGCGCCTCTTTGTCATTAGGTTGCCATAAAAAAGGGGTGGCTATTCTTGAGTTTTCTAATGGTTGATCTTTTATTCTTGCAATTGGCACCCATAAAACATGCGATAGTTTGTGTTTGGTGGCACAATTTTCCCATGTTAGACCTTGATGATTTTTAATATTAACGACTGAAATATAGGTGGATTCCAACACTCTCCCACTAAAATCAATCGGTAAGGTTTTTAACTCTACTCCTATTAAGGAAAAATCAGGCTCAGATAGATTGCCCGCATCAGCGCCTAGGCAACTCTCAATAAACTGCCCTTGCCAACCCTTTTGGCGTTTCAAATCGCTAGGAACTCCCACTTGACGTTGTTTTGCAAGCTCACCAATAGTCAAGCCTGCAATTTGCTTAGTGCGCTCTTTTAACTCATTCAATGTCGTTGGGGGCTTAATCATTTCATCATTTTACCGTGGGTTAGGGTTTTGTTGCCAAACAAATTTGCTGATTCGACAATTCTGTGTTTGAATAAGTAATAGATAAGATTAATTGGTAACTATAAGTGATTGATTCAGAGGGGTTTCGCTCCAATGTCGGCATAGTAGTATGCRATGACTTTGGAAAACTGCTTTGGACCAGACGCATAGGACAAAACTCTTGGCAATTTGCCCAGGGTGGCGTAGATCCAGGTGAGTCAGCTGAACAGGCAATGTTTAGAGAACTCACCGAAGAGATTGGGCTAGAAGAAAAAGACGTTAAAATATTAGGTGTCACCAAAGAATGGTTAAAATACCGTTTACCTAGTCGTTATATCCGTCATGATAGCCGCCCTTTGTGTATTGGCCAAAAGCAAAAATGGTTCATGTTAAAACTAACAACGCATGACTCTAACATCAGATTTGACGCAACTGGGCATCCAGAATTTGACCACTTTATGTGGGTCAGTTATTGGTATCCGTTGCGACAAGTCATTTCTTTTAAACGCGATGTATATCGACAGGCATTAGTTGAATTATTACCCAGTGTGATTGCTCAACAAGCTAAGCAAAGAAAAGGTCGAAAACGTCACCACAAACAGAAGCGTTAACTATTAATATTGAGCCTGTCCATAATTAGGCTCTATAAAACGGTTATATAAACTGGAAAAGTAAACAAGAGTCTAAGGGAATAAATGGCTCAACTATTTAACAGGAGTAACAATTGATCCGCAAATTAGCTCGGATAACAAAAGCAGTTGAACTAGCTGATAATCAACAGCAAGTCCTTGAGCTAATTGTCAAAAATACCTGCGATGAGTTATCCGTCGAGGTTTGCTCCATTTTTTTAGCGGATCACTTAACCAATCAATTTGTATTAATGGCTAGCCAAGGGCTTAATCCTCAAAGTATCGGTAAAGTAAGAATCGATTTTAACGAAGGCCTCGTCGGTTTAGTGGGTAAAAGAGAAGAACCTATCCATCTTCAAGTGGCGGAAGATCACCCATCATTTCAATACATTAAAGAACTCAACGAAGACGCTTTTTCGGCCTATTTAGGCGTTCCGATTATTCATCAAAGAAAAGTCTTAGGCGTACTTTGTATTCAGCAAAGAGATGAACGCCAGTTTGAAATTGATGAAGAAACATTTTTAATCACGCTGGCTGCGAAAATATCATCGACATTATCTGGTAATAAAACAGATGCTTTGCTAAATGACGATAACTCAGAGCAACTCGTAAGATGCATTAATGGTAGTCCTGCATCCAGTGGTGTGGCTATCGGCGTAGCCAAAGTCATTTTTCCCAGTCATGATATTCGTAGTGTACCAATTAGAAAAACACAAGATATACAAGGTGAACTCCGAAGACTTCAACAAGCGGTTAGACGAACTCATGTAGAACTGAAAAAAATGTCAGAACGCATGATAGGTTTGATCTCGGAACAAGAACGTTCACTCTTTGATGCTTATCAACAAATACTGGGATCGGCGGGAATTGAACAAGAAGTAGAAACTGAAATTAAATCGAATCTTTGGGCACCTTCTGCGCTAAAAGTTGTGATTATGCGCCATTTAAAAGCTTTTGCATCGATGGAAGATCCTTATTTAAGCGAGCGTGGAAAAGATGTCGAAGATTTAGCCAATCGGGTATTGGCCAATATGTTACGACGCGGCAAGCAAAAAGAGGACGTTGATCAATTTGAGCAACCGGTTATTTTAGTGGCTGAAACGGTCACCGCATCCATGCTGGCGGAGGTAGATTCTTCAAATATTTTAGCCGTCGTTTCACTAAATGGCTCAGCGACCTCCCACGCAGCGATTTTAACTAAAGCGCTCAATATTCCGGCGATAATGGGTTTAGATCCATGCCAAATAAATCGATTAGATAACAAACAAATTATTGTTGATGGCTACAAAGGACAACTCTTCGTATCACCTAACGAGAGTTTAATACAACGCTATAATAAATTAATTGAAGAAGACAAAACTCTTTCAAAGGATCTTGAAAATGAATCACCCTCTCCAAATGTTACTAAAGATGGAACACCTATTTCTCTCTTAATTAATTCGAGTAGCCAATTTTCTAAAGAGTCCAAAGAGGATAAATTAACACTAAACTCTAAAAACAAAAAATCACTGAGCTTAGTGGAAAAATTAGCCATTAGCGGTGCAAACGGGATCGGACTTTATCGAACTGAAATTCCGTTTATGCAACACTCACAATTTCCCAGTGAAGATGAGCAAGTCGTAATATACGAGGAAGTATTGCAACAATATACCGAACAACCGGTTACCATCCGAACACTTGATATTGGAGGAGATAAACCACTTCCCTACTTTAAAATAAAAGAAGAGAATCCATTTTTAGGCTGGCGAGGAATAAGAGTAACTCTGGATCACCCTGAAATATTTTTAGTTCAAGTTCGTGCAATATTAAGAGCCAGTCTCGATAGAAAAAATTTAAAAATTGCTCTGCCGATGATAGCCACTATCGAAGAACTAGATGACAGTTTGAGATTAATTCACCAAGCCACCGCAGAAATTGAAGAAGAAGCCTACAAGCAAAATAGAACACTTTATAAGCCCCAAATTGGAATTATATTGGAAGTCCCTTCAGCTGTTTTACAACTCGATAGTATTATTCCTAGAATTGATTTCTTATCGATTGGCACTAATGATTTGATTCAGTATTTACTGGCGGTTGATCGAAATAATCAGCGAGTTAAAGGATTATATAATCACTTTCAGCCCGCGGTTTTAAAGATTTTAAAGTTCATAATTAACGAATGTAAAGATCATAATTTAAGCCTACAAATCTGTGGAGAAATGGCATCAGATCCATTAGCCGCAATTATGCTTATCGGAATGGGATATAGAGAATTTAGTATGAGTGCATCAAATATCGCACGTGTTAAGAAAACTATCTCTCAATTTACGGTGGATGAAATGACTGCCATTAGCAAACAATTAAATAAACATGAAACCGCCGCCAAGATAAAATCAGAACTATTAATTGCGATGGAAAATAAAGGACTTGGCGCGCTTAATCGTGCGGGCAATTAGTTTAAGTTGTTTAGTTCGCTTTYARWTRGTTYANNWKTGKWTAGYWCKCTTTTAGRTATTTTKCCTTTGTGGATCATTTTTCCGTTAACTGGTTTGCTTGCTGGCTTTATGGCAGGTTTATTTGGAATTGGCGGAGGCTTTATCATTGTTCCGCTTTTACTCTTMGTGCTACCMCAAATAGGTATTGGWACTGAACTAGTCAYGCATTTTGCAATTGGTACCTCCTTAGCTTGCATAGTATTTACTTCAATCTCCTCAACCCGCTCACATCATTTGAAAAAATCCGTTAATTGGCAACTGATAAAGATAGTCACTCCGGGCTTAATCATTGGTTCAATCGTAGCTTCTAAAGTCGCATCTTTAGCGGATGGTGAAGTATTAATGACCGTTTTTGTGTTCGGTGCGTTAATAACAGCGATCTATTTATTTTCCTCTAAAGCCGATGAAATTGAGTCATACAACAAGCCCATTCAAAAGAAAGACAACCTAGGCTACTTTCTATTTGGCAATTTTACCGGCTTTATTTCTAGCCTCATCGGAATTGGCGGTGGCAGTATCTTAGTGCCTTTTTATGTCTTCAAGGGTCAAACTGCTCACAAAGCCGTTGGAACCGCCGCTGCCTGTGGATTTCCCGTCGCATTATTTGGCGCCATTGGTTATTTAGTTAATGGCTTAAGCATTACCCAAAATATTCCACTTTCCTCTGGCTATATTTATTGGCCGGCATTTATTGGGATTACCATTTTTTCAGTCTTAGGTGCGCCCATCGGGGCTAAAGTTGCCCATGCTTTTAAAGAAACCACTCTTAAAAAGGTTTTTGCGGTGTTTTTGGTGTTCACTGGCGGACAAATTATTTATACTCAATGGTTTAGTTAAGCACATAAAGAACCATCTATGGAATTCCCAAATATTGATCCTGTTATCTTTCAGATCTATGGCCCTATAGGGCTTAACTGGTATGGTTTAATGTACCTCGCAGGTTTCGCTGGTGCTTGGTATTTAGGTAGCCATAGAGCCAAACAGCCCGGTAGCCCATTCACCGAAGAACAAGTTAGTGACTTTCTATTTTATGCTTTCTTAGGCGTTATTCTTGGGGGAAGAATTGGCTACGTTCTATTTTACCATTTTGACTTTTTTATCGCCGATCCAATGTATCTATTTAAAATTCACGAAGGTGGTATGTCATTCCATGGTGGGTTAATAGGCGTCATTATTTCATTTGCTTACTTTGCAAAAAAGACCGGAAAATCCTTTGCCATTATTTCAGATTTTTTTGCGCCAATGGCTCCCATAGGATTATTTACAGGTAGAATTGGCAATTTTATAAATGGAGAGCTCTGGGGGAAAGCAACCGATGTTGAGTCAGTTCCTTGGGCAATGATATTTCCAAGCGACCCAAGCGGACTGTTTAGACACCCTTCGCAATTGTATGAATCCTTTTTAGAAGGTTTTGTATTATTTTTAATCCTTTATTTTTATAGTAAAAAGCCTCGCCCGGCAGGAACAGTTAGTAGTTTGTTTTTATTAGGCTATGGAAGCTTCCGATTTATCGTAGAATATTTTAGAGAGCCAGATGAACACCTCAAGGATATGGCCGAAGTCATGTCGATGGGGCAATTACTTTCACTACCTATGATTATTTTAGGACTGGTTTTGTTTATTTGGTGTAACAAAAAAAATAAGCAATAAAACGAAAAATAATAAGAAAAGAAATTATAAGAAGAGAGCCGATGAAACAATATTTAGAAATGATGCAACACGTTATGCATAACGGCGCCGACAAAGGCGATAGAACAGGTACTGGTACTCGCAGTGTTTTTGGCTATCAAATGCGGTTTGATCTTCAAAAAGGTTTTCCTCTTACCACCACTAAAAAACTTCATTTAAGATCAATCATGATTGAATTACTTTGGTTTCTAAATGGTGATACCAACATTCAATATTTAAAAGATAATAATGTGAAAATTTGGGATGACTGGGCAGATGAAAATGGCGATCTTGGCCCTGTTTATGGTGAACAATGGCGAGCTTGGAAAAAGCCAGATGGTTCTACGGTCGATCAGATCAGCAATGTTGTTGAAACCATTAAGAATAATCCTGATAGCCGGAGAATGTTAGTCGTCGCTTATAACCCAGGAGTCGCCGATGAAATGGCTCTGCCACCTTGCCATTCATTATTTCAGTTTTATGTCGCCAATGGAAAACTCTCTTGTCAGCTTTATCAAAGAAGTTGTGATATATTTTTAGGTGTGCCGTTCAACATTGCTTCATACGCATTACTCACCCATATGATTGCGCAACAGTGTGATTTAGAAGTTGGCGAATTTATTTGGAGTGGCGGTGATGTGCATTTATATTCAAATCACTTTGAACAAGCGAAAGAACAATTATCTCGCGACATTTTAGAGCTTCCTCAACTAGTGATKAAWMSRRAWSYRAMRKMWWTATTTRRYTWTMMMTATGAWGATWTYRAAATMGWWRRKTATGAAKSYSAYSCWWSWATWRMKGCRCCGATTGCNNTRTAWGRRRAAKSYYATKWTKTCABTDWTNTGYCGNCWAWRGMMRAHWMYMDHGTYAKCKKWAWMRAWRAWRWAATGCCTTGGCATTTACCCGCCGATCTTAAACACTTTAAAAGTGTCACCATGTCTAAGCCGATAGTTATGGGTAGAAAAACCTTTGAATCAATCGGACGTCCGTTGCCGGGTCGAGAAAATGTCATTATTAGTCGGAATAAAGATTATGCCGTAGATGGTTGCATTGTTGTTCACTCTATTGAAGATGCTTTAACATTATTAACAGGTTATGAAGAAATAATGATTATTGGCGGCGGTTTTCTTTATTCTCAAATCATCGAACAGGCCGATAAACTCTATTTAACYTTTATTGATTTAGATATTGATGGCGATACTCAGTTTCCGGAATTCGAGCACTTAAATTTAACTGAAACAAATCGAGAAAATCATCAGAAAGATGAAAAAAACCCCTATGACTATCAGTTCGTCGATTATCAGGTTTCCAAATGAAAAATGTTCTAGTGTTAGCCATATTATTTTTTACTTTATTTGTAGGCAATGTGAAAAGTGAGGAAATAACAGAGCAGTCATTCATAGGGAAATGGTGTGGAACATGGGATCAAATATTTGAATTTTGCTTAACGATTGATAGCCTTGATTCCGATTCAATGGCAAAATACCAATGGAAGGAATTTGCTGACGGTAAATTTAAAAAAAGCAATAAATCGGTTAGCCGAATTAATCGCAATACATTAAAAATTGATAATATTTTTCTGGTTATAGATGAAAATAATTTAAGCCAAGCGAATGCAATTGGTATTTTTAAAGTTAGAAGTAGAGTTTCCGTCGTCACTAAACAGACTTCGAAACTCTAGTAACATGGTTTCATCTGGTCAATGTTTATGTGGTTCGGTTTCATTTAAAGTAGAAATGCCAACCAATTGGATGGCTCATTGCCATTGCACACTATGCCAAAAAGCGCACGGTTCAGCATTTGTCACTTGGGTAGGCGTGAATAAAGAACGTGTTATCATTGATGATAGTGAAAATAGCCTGACTTGGTTTAAATCATCCAAAAATGCTGAACGAGGATTCTGCGATTTGTGTGGAAGCAGTTTATTTTTTCGTTCTGAAAATTGGGCAAATGAACTCCATATTGTAAGAGCTAATTTTACGGGTGCTTTAGACAGAGAACCTCAATCACACGGATATTATGATACGCATGTTTCTTGGTTTTCGGTTAATGATAATTTACAAAAAAAACCGACCCAAACAAATTAAACAGTTAAGGAATTTATTTTGGCAACTACAATTATCCTATTTGCAACACCCTTTTTTTTCTTACTTATATTCATAGAACTATATGTCAATAAGCGACGTAATGCCGGTGTTTACCGATTAAACGATTCTCTTACCAGTTTATCATTAGGCGTTATCAGCCAAACAAAAAAATTAGTCATCTTTAGTTTTGCGTCAATCGTTTATGCATGGGCACCTGATTCGATTGCACTATTTCACTTATCAGAAGATTATCTAGCCACATGGATTTTTAGCTTCATATTTTATGATTTTTTATATTATTGGTTTCATCGAACATCCCATAATGTTAACTTTTTATGGGCATCACATGTCGTCCACCACCAAAGTGAAGAATACAATTTAACAACTGCATTACGACAAACCAGCAGTTCTGTGATGATTTGGATATTTTATATTCCGAGTTTTGTTATCGGAATTCCGGCAGAAGTATTTTTTGTTAGTGGTGCTTTAAACTTAGTTTATCAGTATTGGGTTCACACTCGTTTAATCGGAAAACTAGGCTGGTATGAGTCTATTTTTGTTACACCATCACATCATCGCGTACATCACGGGCAGAATGAAATTTATATTGATAGAAACCATGGCGGTGTTTTTATTCTTTGGGATAAATGGTTTGGAACATTTCAAGAGGAACTTGAAAGCGAGGAAGTAATCTATGGCGTTAGGCGACCATTAAGAAGTTTTAATCCATTGTGGGCAAATATTCATACTTGGTTTTCGTTATTAACGGATGCCTTTAGGACTAAAAACTGGGCAGATAAATTTAAAATCTGGTTTATGCCGACAGGCTGGCGACCAGCTGATGTGGAATTAAGTTACCCTGTTATAAAGCAATCTGCTGGAGCTCAAATAAAATACAATCCCGAACCTAATAATTCCGTTAAAATCTATACTTTAATTCAGTATATTTTTTGCATTTTATTTGGCGTGATTTTTATTCAAAGTACATTAGAATTGGTATTTCATATTCAGTTTTCGATATGGATATTAATAACATTACCGTTGTTTCTAAATGGTTGGTTCTTAGAGTCTAAAGAACACGTTAAATATTGGGAGTTACTAAGATTATCCATTTCGATATTGTTAATTTTCGCATTGCGAGATTCTTTCGCTCAATGGATACTAATTTTTAGTGCTGGCTACTTTCTATTTTCACTATTATTTCTGGCTGTACTATTTAAAACGACGATTAAAAAAATATAATTTTTATTAGTCACCTGCACCCATTTGGTTTAGTTTGAGTTATGGAGGGTGATTAGCCTCCTAATCGCCCCTGCTAAATATTACAGTTAAGGCTTAACAAATCGAAAGGCGAATCTATCTTGCTTACCTTTCATTGAACGCCATGATTGATTTAAATCATCATTTGGATTTCTTAGTACATCCGTAGAATCATCAAATTTAAAACCTACAGACTCTATTTTTTCTTTAACAAAATTTTCACCAATCCGATGAAGTTTTCTTGTTTTGGTTAATCCAGAATTAGGCTCAGCTGAATTATCTAGTACAACAAAATGACCGCCTGGTTTTAGAAGCTTATAGATATTAGATAGAAAGTCATTTTGATCAACTCTAGGATTCATCAACACGTCATGTAACGCGAAAAAAATGATAACAACATCTAATTCGCCTTCATTAACTAAATTCTCCTCTAGCACATCGGGTAATTGATACAACTTATGGCGTCTTAACGCAGTAACGTTCTTTAATCGTTCGCCTTCGATTCTCCTTTGTGAGAGTGTCTCTGCATAAATATGTCCACCGTCGCCAATCGCTCTGGAAACTAACTCGGTCGTATAACCGCCACCAGCACCAATCTCTAAAACCTTTGAACCAGCCTTAATCATTGAGAATGGAAGAATTAATAATGGTTTTCTCGAATCATCTTGTTTTAGATCTGCTTTGGGACGCAAAGGGTGTGAGATCGCCTTTTCGTAAATAGATGATTCAAAAGAAATAGCCGGACTCGTGAAGATGAGAAACATTGAAAGAGATAGTAATATTTTTGCCTGTGACTTTAGTCTTAACATAGAGAACCTCGCTTTATTTCGTTGTATTGATTCAATAATCAATATATTTAATAAGACCTCTAAACACTAGAAGTCCATCATAGGTATAATGATTATTTTGTGATACTGATAATTTTTTGCACCAATATCCCCCACCACCTCCGGTAAATATCCATTGCTCAACTTGATGATGTCTTGTGACTTCACTTATGCTGTTTTCTAGATATCCTTGAATCATTTGATCAACACCAAATTTAACACATTCATTGGTCGATACTCCAAGTAGGTTTTCGTCTATATCTACCTGTTGCTCTGACACAAGAATTCGATTAGTTGCTTTTAAACTATCTAATAATAATTGTTTTCCTGGTGCAATCTGACCACCTAGGTGTTGTCCATTTTTACTGACAACATCAAGAGTAATCGCAGTTCCTATATCTACAATTCCGATCGTCTTTTTTGAGGGCTGAGTAGCAACAATAGTTAACCATCGATCAACTCCAAGAGTTTCAAATTTTTCATAGGCACAGGTAATATGACCGCCTGTTTTTTCCGTTTTAACGAAGGTAGAACTAATTTTTAACTTATGCAATATTGAGGAGAGTTGTTCATTATCTAGTGATTTTCTAACTGACGATATGTAGGCCATCGAAATAGTGTTTTTAGCACCGATTTTTGAAAGTTCCGAGACTAACCGATTCAGTGAGTCTGTTTTTTTCACTTTCCCAATACTTAATTGTGATTCAATATCTAAGGAAGTATCAAAAATCATGTATTTAAGAAAAGTATTACCCCAGTCAATAAGTAAGTTCATTGCTTTCCCCTTAAACTCACCTCACCAGAATAAAATGTTTTTTCTCCTTGATTCGTTTGTACTATTATTGCACCATTTTTATCTATACCTTTTTCAATTCCATCAATATTAGCATTGTGTGTTTTAATCGTTACTGCTTGGTCAATAAACGCGCTATTTTTTTCCCATTTTTTATTAAATGCCTCAAAACCCTGATGAATAAAGCGGTCGATAGTTTGATCCAGTTCGATCAGTAAGTTAGCCATAAACCTAGTTTTATCAATCTTTTTTGATAATATCTCTAACAAGTTGATCCAAGGTTGATTGATTTCCTTTGAGAATTTTTCTGGCATATCCCAATTAATTCCGATTCCAATATTAATAAAACTAGTATCATTTGAATCTCCACTTGCTTCAACTAAAATCCCCGCTAGTTTCCTATTATTACAAAGTAAATCATTGGGCCATTTAAGCTTTACTTGTTGAGCCGTCTTTACTTTTTGAGCCTCAAGATTATTAATCGCTTCCGTCAAACCAATTCCTATAGCTAAGCTCAATCCACCAAGTACGCTTAAACCAACAGGCAACTCAATTCCTATAGAAAAATATAAATTGGCTCCAAAAGGTGAAATCCATTGATTTCCTTTTCGACCTCGTCCTTCTGACTGATGTTCAGCGATACAAACTCTGCCTGAAGAAATAAAGTTTTTATTCTGTCCATTTCTTTTCTCGGCACTTTTATCCCATTTGTTAGAAATATACGTTGAAGTTGAATCAATTGTCGTTAAAAGATCAATCTGCGGGAAGTGTTTCAGTCTGTTTTCTACCAAGGAATCAAGTTTATTTTTGTCTATCAAATTTAAACCATCTGGTATTTTGTATCCTTTTCCTTTTACTGAATAAATTTCTATGTCCCAAGATTGTAATTTTGCCACTAGCTTCCAAACAGCTGTTCGAGAAACTCCAATTTGTTCGGCTAAGTGTTGCCCTGAATGAAACTCTCCATCAGCTAGAACGTTTAGCAATAAATTAACTCTTTGATTAGCATCCATTTTCATTTAATCAATTTTAACCTTTCAGCAAAATCTATTCCTAGAACGCGCACTTCTGGTTCTAAAATAATTCCATATAATGACTTTATTTTCTGCATAACATAACAGGCTAAATTCAAAATTTTTAAACCTTGTGTTTCTCCAAAATTAACTAAGACCAGAGCTTGTTGTTCATGGATAGCGACATCTCCTACTCGTTTCCCTTTGAGTCCGGCATTGTCAATTAACCAACCGGCTGCAACTTTAATTTTTTCGCCGGTCTTATCCGGGTAACCCACAATATTTGGAAATTGATTTTTAAGTTTTTTAAATTTATCCGAACTGACCGTTGGGTTTTTAAAAAAACTACCTGCATTAGCTAMMWSMAKTKGMTMNARSWAATKNNTYWSKTWAYKWWKMYNTACRTASYYWRNCAYAMMCRKTYWTWRRCGTWKNNTYWKKTGKYSCWTCWKWTTGATTTYTMGCGMGSTCTTCAGATARWTTTTTAAGMGGYGCATARGATAARACAGGRSTTGCRRTTTTATTGAGAATRAAATTAACATAACAAACTAAATATCTTCCTTGCCCCGCMTTTTTYAAYMGGCTKTCTCTATAAGMRAAYTCACATTCACTATGATTAAARATSATGTGTTCATTCTCTTGTAAATCAAAACACTCCACACTTTCAATAAACTGTTCGATTTCTACGCCATAGGCACCAATGTTTTGTACTGGTGCTGCTCCAACAGTACCTGGAATTAGCGCTAGATTTTCAATTCCAAAATAATTGTTTTTCAGACAATAGGTAACAAATTTATGCCAGTTTTCTGAAGCTGCAACCCGCAAATAAATATTGTTTTGTGTTTCATTAGTCTTTTCGATTCCAAATAGCTGTGGATAAATAACCAAACCAGAATAATCGCCTGCAAACAATAAATTACTACCGCCACCAATCACTAATTTTTCTTTGTATTTAGAAATCTCGCTAAAAAAAACCTCTAGGTCATCGCATGAATTTATTTCTAAAAATGCTTCAGCGGTAGCTTCTACTTTGAAAGTATTTAACTTTTGTAAATTTTTATTAAAAACAATTTCAGACGCCATAATTTTAGACACAATAAATTACTCTTCAATTACTAACCTATCGACTTTTTGGAATCCTCTTGGCAGTTTATTCCCTCTACGACCACGCTCACCTCGATAATGGGCTAGATCACTTGGTTTTAGTTTTAAATACCGCTTGCCGGAATAAACTAGGATAGACTCCGCCATTGATACAACAGTCAAAGCAACCACAAACTCTTCTCTCATTTTTAATCGGGCGGTTGGAATTCCAATTATTTTATTGCCTTTTCCTTTTGATAATTGTGGAAGATCTTTTATAGGAAATACTAATAAACGCCCCTCATTTGAAATAGCGACACATAATTGATTTTCATAATCTGACACCGGTATGGCCGACAAGACTTTAGCACCCGAAGGTAAACTGATCAGCGCCTTTCCATTTTTTGCTTTAGTCACGGTGTCTGCAAAATTGCCTACAAAACCATATCCCGCATCACTGGCAAACAAGTATTCTTGCTCATCATTTGCCATTAATGTATCAACAAAATGCGAACCAGCAATTGGATTAAAACGCCCAGTTAGCGGCTCACCTTGGCCTCTTGCCGATGGAAGATTATGAGCGAGTTGCGAGAAACTTCGACCACTAGAATCGAGGAATACCACGTTTTGATTACTTTTACCTCTTGCAAATGAACCAAACTCATCGCCCGATTTATAATTAAGTTCCGTCGCATCAACTTCATGCCCTTTTGCACATCTTACCCACCCCATTTTAGAGACAACCACAGTAACCGTCTCACTGGGCATTAAGTCTGATTCGGTTAACGCTTTAGCTTCTTCTCTTGCTACAATCGGAGACATTCTGTCATCTCCAAATTCTTCTGCGGCTTGTTTTATTTCTTTTTTAACTAACGTTTTAAGCCGTTGGTTTGAACCCAAAATTAATTCAATTGATTTTCTCTCGGTCGAAAGCTCATCTTGCTCGCCTCTTATTTTCATTTCTTCGAGTTTTGCTAAATGGCGTAATTTTAATTCTAAAATCGCTTCAGCTTGAATATCTGAAATTTTAAAATGCGACATTAATACAGGTTTTGGTTTATCTTCCTCTCGAATAATTTTAATCACTTCATCAATATTTAAAAAGGCAATCAATAAACCATCTAAAATATGTAAGCGAGAATTGACTTTTTCTAATCGCGACTCTAGCCTTCTTTTTGTTGTCGCGGTTCTAAATATTAACCACTCATTTAAAAACGTGACTAAACCTTTTACTCTAGGATTACCATCAATACCTATCACGTTCATATTAATCCGGTAACTTCTTTCCAGATCCGTGGTCGCAAATAAATGTTTCATTAGCCCATCAGAATCCACTCGATTAGAGCGAGGAATAATCACTAAACGTATTGGGTTTTCATGATCTGATTCATCTCTTAAATCACTGACCATGGGTAACTTTTTAGCATTCATTTGTGCGGCAATTTGTTCTAGAATTTTCGAACCTGAAACTTGATGCGGTAAATGATGAATAACTATTTCCCCATCCTCAATTTCATAAGATGCGCGCATTCTGATACTACCGCGACCTGTCTCATAAGCTTTTCTAATATCTTCCTTAGAGCTAATAATTTCTGCATGAGTTGGATAGTCAGGACCTGGAACAATCTTCATAATGTCATCAAGATTAGCTTTTGGATTATCTAAAAGATGAATACAAGCATCCGCAATTTCTTGCGCATTATGGGGTGCAATATCTGTCGCCATGCCTACCGCAATTCCAGTGGTACCATTAAGCAATAAGTTAGGTAGTCTTGCGGGTAAAACTTTAGGCTCTTTTAAAGTGCCATCAAAATTAGGCGCCCAATCAACGGTGCCTAATCCCAGTTCGGACAATAGAATCCCTGCATATTTTGAAAGGCGCGATTCGGTATAACGCATAGCTGCAAATGATTTAGGATCATCCGGCGCTCCCCAGTTACCTTGTCCGTCAACTAATGGATAACGATACGAAAACGGCTGAGCCATCAACACCATCGCTTCATAACACGCGCTATCACCATGAGGATGAAACTTACCCAAAACATCACCGACCGTTCGAGCAGACTTTTTATATTTAGCGGTTGATTTTAAACCAAGCTCACTCATCGCATAAACGATCCTTCGCTGAACAGGTTTTAAACCATCACCAATATGAGGCAACGCACGATCCATAATCACGTACATTGAATAGTTTAAGTAAGATTTTTCTGTAAAGTCAGCAAGCGTTTGCTGCTCCACACCTTCAAAATTTAATTCCATTCTTTAACCTTTTATTATGGACTGACTATGTTCTAAATTATCATCATAACTCTCAAAAGCAGTTTTAGTATTATACGGTAGATCAAAATAAAGACACTTAACCTTGCCTGCATAATATGGCAACAATGCTTTTAATGCATCCAGGTTATCCCCTTGGATCAAGATATTCTGGCTAGTCGGATCGCCATAGGATAATTCAGGTTGTTCTTCTAATAAACGATAAGCCACATGATTGGCTTGCGCCCGTGCTTCATCATCGTTTAACCATTGGAGTAATGGCATTTTTATTCCTTACGTTGTTCTAATTTGTTTTTTAAGTCGCTTGCTAGCCAAATGGGTAGCGTTTCCCAATTTTCTGGAAAGCCCATGTTAGCAGTGACAATTTTATGTTTTTCTATTAACGTTTTTAACCGAGCTCTAAAATGATGACCTGGACAAGTAATATCCATAAAGTGAATTAGCATGACTAACGAGTTATAAATTTTTCGCTCCACGCTTTTCGTTTTATTGAAATTTACGTTTAAGTTTGATGGTCTATTACCCGGTAAGCTAGGAGTAATGGTACAGTTTCTATTCCAAACCCGTGAGTGATGAGCACATAAATTACGTAAATAAGTTAAGTGCCTCAAAAAAGAAGTAAGTATCTTTTCATCAACATTATAACAATCAGCAATTCTTTTTCTATCGGAGCGCTTATTTATATTTTCATACCACATTGATAACTGACCTAGGGACATCAACTCTACCACTGCCCATATTGCAGGTAACGCTTCAGAATATTTTGCTAATAAGTGCTTAATAAACCTTTCTTTACTTCTTTTCACATCACGCTCTAAGTTGCTTAATGAACGACTATATAAAATTAAATCATGAAAAATTTCAGGTTTTAAATGAACGTGAGCACCATATTCTTGACTAAGACAAAATGCGAATTGTGTTCTAACTGAAACCTCTAGCCTTTCAATTGCATCCATCAAAAATAATCGAAATTCCCGATCAAATACGTATAGATTTAAAACATCATCAATATGTGTTCCTTTATTGAATTGATGATTGTCATGATTCTTCTCAAATGGTAACCAATAAGCACCTAATCGATAGTAATTTAAGTGAGCCAAACTGAGCATTGCATTAGAGTCATCATCTATTTGCATACCTCGGTTTTCAAGTTGAGATAACTGCTCTTTAAGGCTTAATGAAGGTTTTTGAAATGTTTTTTTTGACGATGAGGCCATATTTACAGCCCCCAGAAAGAAGTAACCCCTCGGGGTGCGCAGTTCTTATGAGATGCGTGAGGGGTGTTGTTACGCCCATTATAGTAGCAAATGCTGTTCAATTTCAACTTCCCGTTGCCTCTTTTCAGATAAACGGCATTATTACCTGACTCGAATAAAAAATTTAATTCCATAATTCTTCTTATTTAATAAAAAAACTAAAAACATATTCACGCTTAATATGCTCCTGCATAAGCGAAATAAGTACATCCTTGTACAAAACCACGGAGGCACAGAGAACACGGAGAAGAGATAAAATATTAATGATTTNTAWATNCTRASCANTCMAMCAACACCACATCAAAGGATTTAGACTAGTTTAAATCAAAACACCTTGTTCAGGGATGAACAAGCTGAGCGCACAGGGATGTGTTCACAGCGATTTTGATTTGAACTAGTCTGAATCCGTAAAACACTACACCTCCACCATTCCACCTTTCTCTTCAAGCCATGCCTTCCGATCCGCTGCCCGCTTTTTATTTAAAAGCATATCCATCATCTCAATAGTTTTTTCATGAGAATCAATAGTGAGCTGAACTAAACGCCTTGTATTGGGATCCATGGTGGTTTCTCTTAACTGCTTTGGATTCATTTCACCCAAACCTTTAAAGCGTTGAATATTAACTTTACCTCGCTTCTTTTCTGATTCAATCTTATTTAAAACACTTTGTCTTTCTTCCTCATCTAACGCGTAATAAACATCTTTACCAATATCAATTCGATACAGAGGAGGCATCGCAATATAAACATGCCCTGCTTCTACTAACGCTTGAAAATGTCGCATGAATAATGCGCAAAGCAATGTGGCAATATGAAGACCATCACTATCCGCATCGGCCAATACACATATTTTCCCATAGCGTAATCCACTTAAATCATCACTGCCTGGATCAAGCCCTAGAGCCACGGAGATATCGTGAACTTCTTGAGAAGCTAAAATTTCAGAAGAGTCGACTTCCCAGGTATTTAAAATCTTTCCTCGGAGTGGCATAATCGCTTGAAATTCTTTGTCTCTTGCCTGCTTAGCTGATCCGCCAGCAGAATCACCTTCTACTAAAAACAACTCTCCAGCCATAATATCTTGACCACGACAGTCCGCTAACTTACCTGGCAGTGCTGGACCACTAGTAATCTTTTTTCTGGCTATTTTTTTGCGTGAACGTAATCGTTTATGAGCATTAGATATGGCTAGCTCTGCAAGTTTATCGCCATAGGTTGGATTTTTATTAAGCCATAAAGAAAAAGCATCTTTCACTACGCCTAATACAAACGCGGAACACTGGCGCGAAGAAAGTCTTTCTTTGGTTTGCCCAGAAAACTGTGGATCTTGCATTTTGACCGAAAGTACAAAAGTTAAACCATTCCAGATATCATCTGCTGCCAGTTTCACACCTCTTGGTAAGATATTACGAAACTCGCAAAACTCTTTCATTGCATCAAGTAAACCGGTTCTCATACCATTAACATGAGTACCGCCTTGGATGGTTGGAATTAAGTTAACATAACTTTCATTAACCACTTCACCATATTCTGGAAACCACATTAACGCCCAATCAACGGCTTCTTTTTCACCTTTAAAACTTCCTGTAAAAGGCTCATCTGGGATCGTTTCTGTATCGATCGCGGTTAACTTTAAATAATCCGTTAAACCATCTTCGTAATACCATTCTATTTTACTTTCTTGATCGGTGTTGTTTGTTTGCGATTTGGGAACTTGATTGTTAATTAACGTAACTCGTAACCCAGGACATAAAACCGCTTTAGCTCGCAATAAATGTTTTAGTTTCGTAACTGAATATTTAGGAGAATCAAAATACTTGGGATCAGCCCAAAAAACTACGCTAGTACCAGTATTTCTTTGACCAACTTCGCCAATCACCTCTAACGGCTTAGAAATGTCGCCATTCTCGAAAGTGATTTGATGCCTTTTACCCTCTCGTTTAACGGTCACTTCTACTTTAGTTGAAAGAGCATTCACAACGGATATACCCACACCATGCAAACCACCAGAGAATTCATAGTTTTTATTTGAGAACTTACCACCAGCGTGAAGCTTGGTTAAAATCAACTCCACGCCACTTACACCTTCTTCAGGATGGATATCAACGGGCATTCCACGACCATCATCCTGGACTTCAACTGAGTTATCACTGTGCAGAATAACGGTAATATTTTTACAATGACCTGCAAGTGCTTCATCCACACTATTGTCGATAACTTCTTGAGCTAAATGGTTCGGACGTGTTGTATCGGTGTACATTCCCGGTCTTTTTTTAACGGGATCGAGACCACTTAAAACTTCAATGGAATCTGAATTATAACTACTCGACATTATTTTCCTTATTCTTTATTACTATTTTAAATATTTTATGCTGGCAATGCCGGCTCAGAATACTAGCAACCACCTTCAAAAGGCAAGTGGCAATTGTGAATAATTCTGTTCTTATGTGTGAATATTAACGCAGTTTTAGACCTAAATCTGTTTTGATAACTCCTTGTCTTGCCCTAGTATTGATGGTGATAAATATAACTAGCATTTCATCATAGAATGAAAGCTAACTTTAATACTCAAGACAGGAGGATCTATGGATTCTAAGAAGTTAAAAGAACAATCATCAAAACGAGGCCTAGGTTGGCGGTTAAAGCTTTCGGCGGCAATTATAGGTGGCGCTATCGCAGGACAAGCAATGGCTGATCCTGGGCAACGCTTTATCGTTAAATATAAAGATGCTACTCAAACCCGCTCATCTAGTTCAGTAAAAATTGAACGAATGATGGAGAAACTCGCTAAAAAGAGTGGTATGTCACTCGAGCATGTTAGAAAAATGGCTCTTGATAACCGTCACGTTGTTCACCTTAAAAATAAGAAAGATCGAGCGACTTTCTTAAAAATGATGAAACGTCTTGAATTAGATTCCAATGTCCTTTCAATTGAAGAAGATGCAATGATGCATCCTTTATTAGTACCAAATGACGAGTTTTATAACCTTCAATGGCATTATTTTGATGCGACTGGCGGTATGAATGCAGAAGCAGCGTGGGATACACACGATGGTACAGGTGTTGTAGTAGCCGTAATTGATACAGGTATAACAGACCATTCCGATCTAAATGCAAATATTTTGCCGGGTTATGACTTTATCGCTGATGTCGCTACCGCCAATGATGGCGACGGGCGAGATGCAGACGCAAACGATCCAGGCGATGCAGTGGCTGCGTTTGAATGTGGTGGTAACTTCTTTGCTTCTAATTCTAGCTGGCATGGAACGCACGTAGCGGGAACGATTGCCGCAATTACAGACAATACTCAAGGTGTTGCGGGTGTAGCGTATAACGCAAAAGTGGTTCCAGTTCGAGTTTTAGGTAAATGTGGTGGTTTCCTTTCTGATATAGCAGACGGTATCGTTTGGGCTTCAGGTGGCACAGTGGCAGGAGTTCCAGCCAATGCAAACCCTGCTCAAGTTATTAATATGAGTTTAGGCGGCGGTGGTGCTTGTGGTACTACTTATCAAGATGCAATTGATACTGCATTCAATAATGGAACAACGGTTGTTGTAGCTGCAGGTAACTCAGGTGCTGACGCTGTCGATTTTAGACCTGCTAACTGTAATAATGTTATTAATGTTGCAGCCAATGATTTAGCTGGTAACAAAGCATCTTACTCAAACTTTGGTTCATTAATTGATGTCACTGCTCCTGGCGGAGAAACAACGATTGCCGCAGAAGGTATAGCATCAACATTAAACGATGGTTTAGATGCTCCTGGCGTAGAAACCTATGTTTATTACCAAGGTACAAGTATGGCGGCACCTCATGTAGCAGGCGCAGCAGCATTACYTTACCAAGCGAATCCTGCGATTACTCCTGCGGAAGTTGAAGCAGCATTAATTGCAACCGCTCGACCAATGCCTGGCGATTGTACTGAAGGTTGTGGCGCAGGAATCATTGATGCGAGAGCAGCTTTAGATTCAATCAGTGGAACACCCACCAATATTGCTCCGACGGCAGGATTTACTGTTTCCGTTACCGACTTTGACGCGACTTTCACTGATACAAGTTCAGATAGTGATGGAACAGTTGACAGTTATAGCTGGGACTTTGGTGATGGCAATTCATCCACCGCTCAAAACCCTGTTCATACCTATGCAGCTGACGGAACTTATTCAGTCGTATTAACTGCGACAGACGATGACGGCGCGACAGACACCGATACACAAAATGTTGTGATCAACTCTGCAAATGTTGCACCGATTTCAAGTTTCACATTCGCAGCAACCGATCTTCAAGTGACTTTCACTGATGGCAGTTCTGATAGCGATGGAACAGTTAATAGTTACAGTTGGGACTTTGGTGATGGCAATACGTCAACTGCTCAAAACCCTGTACATAACTATGCAACTGGTGGAACTTTCACAGCATCCTTAACTGTAACAGATGATGCTGGCGCGACTAACACTAGCTCACAAAGTGTAACAGTGGTAGCACCCAATGTTGCTCCTACTGCAGGTTTCACAACTTCAATCACCGATCTTTCAGTAGACTTTACTGATACCAGTTCAGATAGTGATGGAACGGTTACATCTTGGAGTTGGGATTTTGGTGATGGAAATACATCAACCAGTCAAAACCCTACCAATGTTTATGCTGCAGCTGGAAGTTATACCGTTAGTCTTACAGCAACTGATGATGAAGGCGCAACTAACACTGATACGCAAACAGTCACAGTTTCTGAAGCTGGCGGTGAAACGTCCGGTGGATTTACTGAAACTAACGTTTCTCCAAGTCTAAGACAAAACCTTGAATACACTATCGACGTACCAGCTGGTGCAACTGCTCTAGATATTGATACTTCCGGTGGAACAGGTGATGTTACTTTAGTGGTAAACTTTGGTTCAACGCCGACTCGAAATGGTAATGATTGTATCGAACAAGCTGCTGGTAATACGCAAAGTTGTTCATTCACCAATCCTTCTGAAGGAACTTGGTTTATCATCGTTCGCGGTGTTGCTGCATCTAGCGGCGTTCAATTAGATGCTTACTGGACAGCTGTTGACGCAGGTAATGTTGCACCAACTTCTGACTTTACAGTAAGCACCGCTGATTTGGTCGCTACTTTCACAGACACAAGTAGTGATAGCGATGGTACCGTAGCCAGTTACAGCTGGGACTTTGGTGATGGAAATTCTTCTACCGCTCAAAATCCTGCTAATACCTACGCTGCTGCAGGTACTTATACTGTTTCATTAACAGTAACTGATGATGAAGGCGCTACAAGCACTTCTAGCCAATCAGTCACTGTGACAGAAGCTGGAACGGGAACCAGTGGTGGATTTACTGAAACAGTTAGCCCAGCTAGCGGTGAAATCATTTCTTATACGCTTGACGTACCAGCCGGTGCAACTAGCTTAGAAGTTGATATCTCTGGCGGAACGGGTAATGCTGATTTAGCCATTAACTTTGGTTCAACACCAACTCGTAACAATAATGATTGTCTTGAAACAGGAGCCGGTAATACGCACAATTGTACGATTACTAATCCTTCTGAAGGCACTTGGTTTATCATTGTTAGAGGGGCGTCAGCTTCTACTGATGTTCAGTTAGATGCTTACTGGTATGATAACTAGACAGTAACTAAAGTAAGAAAAATAAGGTCAGCAATTGCTGGCCTTTTTTATATCTCTTTTTGCGTTTAAACTGCTATAATTGTTAAGAATCAGAAAATAACAAAAACATGCTAAATAAACGCTTCCAAACATTTCTTTTTATCACACTGATCATCATATCTTCAAAAGGTGAATCAGCCGATTATATTAAATTAACTCAATTTAATACAGACGACGGCCTCTCACAAAACAGTATCAATCACATTATCCAAGATAATGATGGCTTTTTATGGATAGCCACTCAACAAGGACTAAACCGTTATGATGGGTATCGAATATCAACCATCGATAGTCCAGATGGTATTCTAGAGAATAATTCGATCGAATTCTTATGGGAAGATTCTAAAGGATTGATTTGGATAAGTACGGATACTAATAAAAGTTTTATTTTAAAGTAAATATCCACGTTCTAAGAACGTGGTTTTGATTGCACCCTATAAGGGTGTATTGAGCTAGCCCTCTGAGAAGGCTAGCCGCTTACCGCC
>NVTT01000035.1 GCA_002401655.1 Gammaproteobacteria bacterium
TCAAATATTATTTTTTCTTTAAATGGAACCTTAACTTCAGAAGGTAATTCACGGTAATAGAAAACCTTCACGTCTCGTTTAAACGCTGTGTCTAGAGAGATAACACTACCATTCTCAAACCTTACTTCTCCTTGATTAAACCGTAACAGACTCTCTGCATGAGAAATATGAGGAAATGAAGAACAAAAATATTCGAAGATTGTTTTCCAGTTGCCTTTATTCAAATAAAGACAACTAGGAGTAACGCCTTGCTTAGTCGTTAAAGGCACTTGATGAAAAGGTTTTTGGTTAATCATATTTAAAACAATTTTTTACAGTTAGCCTTGCTTTACTTCTATGGTTGTTTTTAGAATTTCAATTTTTTCTTTTGTTTTACCGTTACGGCTACCAAAAGATGCGAGTATCTTCAAGGTTTCAAGTCCTTCAATCACCTCACCAAAAATAGTATGTCGACCATCTAAATGAGGCGTAGCATTAAATGTAAGAAAAAACTGGCTTCCATCGGTACCTGCGCCTCTATTTGCCATGCTAAGCATGCCAGGTTTACTGTGAGAAAGCTTTGATTCGAATTCACCGTTGTATTCATAACCCGGGCCACCAGCTCCCATACCTAAAGGGTCACCGCCTTGAGCCATAAACCCTGGGATAATTCGATGAAATACGATATTGTCATAAAACCCTAATCGAGTGAGGTAAATAGTGCTAGAAACATGCATTGGTGATTCTTTTGCTTTCAGCTCAATAACTATATCTCCTTTATTTGTTTTCATTTTCCAAAGATATTGAGTGTTTTCTGAAAAGATCAATAATGGTGGCTTTTTTAAATTTTGTTTCCAATCCCCTCTAGTTTTATCAATTTCTTGAGAGACAATAAATTGTTCAATTTGCTCAATSGCTTGATCTTGCTTTGTACAAGCCTGCAATACAAWMGCCATAATAASWRMKAATAYTAATTTTTGACTATTTTTCATCMGATAAAACCTTAGATTTACTTTATTTAARYAATAGTTTAAAACATTTTKKRAAAATTGAAAATACKCKAAGCTAARAAAYTTWAATATAATCRGCAAGCGTTTCTAATAACTTATTGAGATTAATAGGTTTCGCAAGRTGAGCATCCATTCCAGCCTCTATTCCCATAGCAATATCTCTTTCCATTACATTAGCAGACAAAGCTATTACGGGAATATTACGAAACTGTTTACTTCTTCTAATGGCGCGTGTTGCGGTATAACCATCCATCACAGGCATCTGCACGTCCATCAGGACGCAATCAAACTGATGAAGCTCTAATTGCTCAAGAGACTCTTTCCCATCTTTAGCGGTCATAACATTCATCCCAGAATTAGTCAGCATTTTTTTTGCAATCATCAAATTAACTTGATTATCATCAACCAACAAAATGTTCCGCCCTTTTAATAAAGCTAGCCATTTTTCTTTTTTGAGGTTTATTTCTCGATCTTGAGCCGTATCATTAAGCTTATTTTGCTTGCTATAGCCTAAATCACAGGTGAAATAGAAGGTACTACCTTCTCCTAGTACACTTTCAACCCATATATTACCATTCATTAATTCAACAAGGTTTTTACTAATTGACAAACCCAGACCGGTTCCGCCAAATTGACGTGTGGTTGATGAATCCGCTTGGCTATAATCTTTGAATAATTTATTTATTTGACTAGCGGTCATACCGATGCCAGTGTCCTTCACTGAAAACTCAATGCTCATTTCTTTGTCCGTATGCTTGCTTGATTTGATAGCAATATCAATGCATCCTTTTTGAGTAAACTTTGATGCATTATTACAAATATTTAATAATACTTGCGCTAATCGAAACCCATCCCCTATAAACATTTTTGGTAATGAAGGGTCTAGTGAATAAGTAATACTGACATCGGCATGGACAAGATTTATTTCAGTTTGCCGTATGACATTAGTAATGATTTTTTCTAAAATAAAAGGCACATTTTCTAATTCTAACTTACCCGCTTCTATTTTTGAAAGATCCAAAATGTCATTGATCAAAATTAACAATGACTCAGCGGATGAATTAAGTGTATGAATATATTCTTTTTGCTCAGCATCTAGATTAGTATTTTCTAATAGTTGAGCCATGCCAATAACCGCGTTCATCGGAGTCCTAATTTCATGACTCATATTAGCTAAAAAATCATCTTTTGTACGATTAGCCTTTTCTGCAATATCTTTCGCCTTTTCGGCTAAATATTTTGCATCTTTGAGTTTCAGCTCTATTGCTATTCTCTGTTTTACTTCATCCTGTAATCTTTTATTGGAACGAGTAATAAACAGAATAATAAAGAGGAAGATCAACCCAATTGGCAAAGTCCATTGCACAATCGTAATTAGATCAAATCCGACATCTACTTTTAAAGCTAACCAACGATTAACAATAACTTTACTTTCATCTTCCGAAATACTTAATAATGCCTTATTCAAAATAGGAATAAGAGGTTCTAAACCTTTTCTCACTCCAAACGACAATGCGTCGTGGTAAGGCGTATAAACGGCTATTTTAATGTCATCCCGGTTATTAATTCTTTTTTCATATGTGATGATAGCCAAGTTATCCACGTATCCAAAAACTTCACCATCTTCAACTAAATCTAGTCCTTCTCTAATATTTTTTACCAAACGGAGTTTAATACGCGGATGATTATCTTCCAATTTTTGTTGAATAGCATAATTACTAACGACTGCGATTACTTTGTTATCCAAATCATCCATCTCTTGAACATAATCGGCATTATTTTTGGTAACAACTACGTTAGAAAAATCAACATAGGACTCTGTAAAGTTTAAATATTCTTTGCGATTTTCTGTTTGCCCTACTCCAGGTAATAAATCAAGTTCTCTAACTTTGACTTTATTAAGAACTTCAGTCCAAGTGTTGCCTGATTCGACTTGAATGTTAAGTGACAATTTTTCTGCGACTAAAGACAAATATTCCGCACTAATGCCAGAGTGATTACCATCTTTATCAAAAAATTCAAATGGAGCCCACTCTGGATCAATTCCGACAAGAAGCGATGAATGCTTAGCTAGGTAATCTTGTTCTCTTTGGGTTAATGTAGATACTAAAGATGTTCGTAACGTTTCAAAAAATGCAGGTTCGCTAGGCAACCATTTTTTTTCAAGTTTAATAATTTTATCGATGGGTAGTTTTTTAATCCCTTTGTTAATTATTGACTTTAAATAGGCTTTTTCTTTTGGTATTAACGCATGGGCGGTATTACTAAAGACAATTTTTTCACTTTGATTAAAAGCACCCATAATTCCTAACTTACCTAGTTGGGCGTTCATAAATGAGGTTTCTGTTAAAATAGCATCTATTTTCTTATTAAGTAATCTATCGATGCTATTTTCAATTTCTGCAAAAGCGGAAACTTTAATACTAGGATAATTTGTTCTTAAAAATGTTTCTTGAAAAGAGTCTTTACCGACACCAACTACTTTACCTGCTAGCTGATTAAGTGATGGTGTATTTTTATCATCTCCATGATAAAAGAGCGTTGTGCTATTGCGGTCAATCGGCAATGAGAAAACAGCCCACTTTTCTCGCTCTTCATTGATAAATAGTCCCGCATGAAAATCAACACTGCCCTCTTTAAGCATTTTAATATTCTGAGGATAGTCGCCAGGTACAAAAATGATCGCTTGTTTAGAGACCTTAGCCCAAGCATTCCATATATCAATATACAAACCTGCGGGTTTACCATTAGGTAATATCAAAGAAAAAGGGGGATTATTCTGCATGACAGCAATACGCAGTACTTCTTTTATCTCGTTAGAATTTTGTAATGATTTATTTTGTAAGACTGGATCTGGTAAGACTTGATTTTGTATAGGCGGCTGATTTTGTTCGGCTGAATTAACCTCTAAAACCTGAAAACAAAATGCCAAAATAATAAGTAGAGGTGTAGCATAAAAGTGGCTAAATAATCTATTTAACCTATTATTAAACTCCTTTTTAAGCGGTTTTCTCATTAGCAGTTAATTCTTTACTCTTTTCAGGTATGACACATCAATATAAGGGAATCAATGGTAGTTAAGATGAACGATTAATATTTTCCCATATGACTCTTAATAGTAGTTCATTATCAATCGGTTTGCCTAAGTGCGCATTCATACCTGAATCCAGCGATTTCTGTCTATCGCCTTCCATAACATTGGCTGAAAGTGCAATGATAGGCAATGATTCTAGTTTGAGTTGGTTTCTGATTGCTCGAGTCGCCTCATAACCATTCATTACAGGCATCCGAATATCCATTAATACAAAATCAAAGGATTTCTCTGATACTTTTGCAACAGCTTCCTTACCGTTGACCGCTATTTCGACTGAAATCCCTGATTTTATCAACAGATTTTTGGCCACAATTAAATTGATTTCATTGTCATCTACCAATAAAGCGGTTAATTCTGCCTTTAATATGTTTCTTCGAATTTCCTCAATATCAATGTCTGCGCTTTTAATATCAAGATACTTTGATGAATCGACTCTTTCATTATCCTGATTAACTTTACTAGCGGAAATAGTGAAATAAAACTGACTTCCTTGTTTCAATTGACTGGTTACCCAAATATCCCCGCCCATCAACTGGCATAGATTTTTACTGATAGCTAACCCTAAACCTGTCCCTCCATATTGCCGGGTCGTCGAGCTATCCGCTTGGCTGTAGGTTTTAAATAATCGCTCTATTTGAGATTGATTCATTCCAATACCATCATCGCTAACACAAAACTCAAAAAGATATCCATCTTTGCTTTGCGATTTCACCCTCATAGAAAGTACTATTGCACCATGTGAGCTGAATTTAATTGAGTTATTAACTAAATTGAGTAATATTTGAGTGAGACGATAACCATCAGATAGAAAGTTACTCGGAACCTCATCCGCTATAATAATCTCAAAGGTTATATCTTTATCATTAGTTAATATCTGTATTGATTTATTAAATTTTCTAAAAAATATTTTAGTTTCAACTTTCCTGATTTCAATTTCAATTTGTCCCGCTTCAACCTTAGATAAATCAAGAATATCATCGACAAGTATCAACAAGGATTTTGCTGAACCTTGTAATAATTGATTGTGAGCTTCTTGCTCTTCATTTAATTGCGAATCTGAAAGAATTTGAGAAAAACCTAAAATAGCATTCATTGGCGTTCTGATTTCATGGCTCATGTTAGCTAAAAAATCATCTTTTGCTCTGTTTGCTGTTTCTGCTTGTTGTTTTGCAAGCTTTAGATATTCTTCTACTACCATTCTGTTTTTAATTTCACGTTGTAGCATCCTATTTGAACGATATACCCAAAATATAATTAAAAATAACAACAATAAAATCGGTAATGCCCAATACAACACCGTTACTAACTGAGTTCCAAAGTTAACTTTTACAGATAACCAACTATTCATTATTTGATTTTTTTCCCTTTCTGTAATATTAGATAGCGCTTTATTTAAAATTGGTATTAATGGTTCTAATCCTTTACGAACTCCCATAGAAATATCTACTTTATAAGGCGTAAATGCAGCAATCTTTAAGTTTTCAAAATCCCCCGTATTTAACTGATAAGTTATTGGAGCCAATCCATGTACAAAGGCATCTATTTTACCTTCTTTCAGCCATTCAAGACCCTCATATACAGTACCGACTGATGTTACATTTAATTCTGGATGGTTGTTTCGAAGAGTTTCTTCAGACGATGAGCTTTCCTCTACTCCAACAACTCTACCTACAAGATCATCCAACCCTTGAATAAAGTCGCTTTTCTTTGAGCTCGCAATGACCAAAGGAAAACTGACATAAGGCTTGGTAAAATTAATATAATTATCGCGTGACTTAGTTCTGACAACTGTAGGTAATATATCGACTTCGCCCAATTTTATTTTTTCGATAATTTCATTCCAGGTAACATCTTTAATTGGCACCATATCGACATCTAAATTAGTACTTATTATTTTAACGAAATCTGCACTAACGCCCTTGTATTTATTATCTTCATCTAACCACTCAATTGGAGTTAAATTAGGTGAAATACCCAAGCTGAACTTATCATTGTTAATTAACCAGTTAATCTCCTTGTTTGATAGATTAGCCATAGAAACTTTCGTATTGGTAAAAAAAGAACCTTCTCTAGAAAGCCATTTTCTTTCAATATTTCTTAGATCTACAATCGGTATTTGACTTAATCCTGAGTTAACAATGTTCATTAAATCAATATTGTCTTTTAATACCAGCCCATGAACTTTATTAGCTAACACGGTTTCTTGGCTGGCAACGATAACACCAACCAAACCTAATCGACCCAAATGAGATTGCATAAACGGCGTTTCCGCAAATATTGCTTGAATTTTATTGCTTAATAAAAGATCAGTAATATCTCCACCATCAACAAACTCACTTAATTGAATATTTGGGAATTCTTGGCGTAAATAATTGGCTTGAAAAGTATCTTTGCCTACAGCAATCGTTTTACCATCAAGTTGGTTTAGCGTTGGAAAATCTAGAGTGTCCCCATTAAAAAAAAGATTACTATTTATTTTTGCTATAGGTGCTGAAAAACTTGCCCAAGTTGCTCTCGACTCGCTCTTGAATAGACCTGCATGTAGATCGGCAAGACCATCCCTAAGGCTGTCAATAGACTCTTGATGAGAACCTCCAACAAATTCTATTTGTATTTTATTAATTTCCGACCATCGTTTCCAAATATCGATATAGAGTCCGGCGGGCTTTCCATTTGTTAGCAAAAAACTAAAGGGAGCATCATTATTATTAAACGCTATTGTTATGCCACCTTTAGAAATGTTTTTTAAGCTTCTTTTATTGCTTTGTATTTCATTCCCAGCAAGAAGTAAGCCACTCTGAGTGACAAATAATATAAAGGCTATCAAAATGTTTTTTGTTAACTGTCGCATTTTATAATTTCAACTTTCCTTGTTTCTACCAACTATACAGCTTGTTAACGCTGATAGTAAAAGTGAAATGTTGACCGGCTTTCCTAAATGCTCATTCATTCCACACTCTTTAGCTAAGTCCTTATCTCTTTGCATCACATTAGCGGATAAGGCAATGATTGGYAATTGCNTTTTGTTCTGAAATCTTCGAATGCTTTTTGTCGCTTCATACCCATCCATCACCGGCATTTGTATATCCATTAAAACAGCATCAAACATATTCCCCTCAAACAACCTTTGTTTAACTTGTGAAACCGCTTTCTCACCATCTATTGCCATCGTCACAATAATTTTTTGATTTGTTAAAATCTTTTCAACAATAGTTAAATTAATAAAGTTATCGTCTACAACTAGAATATGTTTTCCTTCTAGCTTATTTTCTATTAAGTCGACCTCTTCTTTTACTTTCTCACCAGTGCTTTGCTCTCTATCGGTCGATAACACTTTGATGGTAAATATAAAGCGACTACCTTCGCCTATATTGCTATCGACCCAAATTTCGCCTCCCATTAATTGACATAGCTTTTTGCTTATCATTAAACCTAGGCCGGTACCGCCATACACGCGAGCGGTTGATTTATCTGCTTGAGAATAAGCCATAAATAATTTCTTGCTTTGCTCATCCGTCATTCCTATTCCTGTGTCAGCCAATTCAATTTGTAATACTGATTGCTTAACATCATCTTTATTAGGGTATTTATTAGCTGATAAATTCACAAGAAGATGAACACGTAATTTTATACTGCCTTTGTTTGTAAATTTTACCGCGTTGCTAATCAGATTGGTCAATATTTGAGCGATACGGTGTTGATCCGCGACCAAATATGCAGGTACGTCTTCGTCAATCATATAGTCAAAAGTGATTTCTTTATTAAGTATGCTAAGTCGAGTCTGTGCTTCGATATTTTTCAGTAGCCCATTAAAATTAAATGGTTTTTCCTCCAGTTTTAATTTACCTGATTCGACTTCATTTAAGTCCACAATATCATCAACTAATAATAGAAGCGTATTCGAGGAATGATTCATTGTATCCAAGTATTCGCATTGTTCCTCCGATAAACTTGTTTGATTTAGCAAGTGAGTCATTCCCATTAGCGCATTTAAGGGAGTTCTAATTTCGTGACTCATATTAGACAAAAACTGCTCTTTATTCCTGTTAGCCTTTTCAGAATATTCCTTTGCATCCTCTAGCAAAACTTGAACCTTTATCCGTTCACTAATTCTAATTCTTAAGTTTTTATTAGCGCGATTTACTATATAACTAATTAATAATAATAGAGTTAGATAAGGTGCAATCCATAGCACATAAGTTTTCAGGCTTTTACCTTGAACTAAATAGATAGATAACCATGTATTTCGAATTTTTTCTCTTTCATTTGAATCAATACTGTCTAAAACCTTGTTAATAATGGGTATCAATGGCTCTAACCCTTTTCGGACAGCAAAATGAATTTGCAGTCTTTCTGGTAAAATAATCGCCACTTCCAACTCAGGATATCTTTGCCCTATTCTCAAATTAACATTGCTAGATTTCCTATAGACACTTCAATTTCATTAGCCATCAATAAATCTAAACCACTYTGTTGTTTGTCAAATAGAACCAACTTTACATGGGAATATTTCTCCATCAGGATTTCATGGATAGCTGTATTCCTAGTCACACCAACTCGGTACATATCTAAATCATCAGCTGTTTGTAATGATGTTGTGTGCCGTTTGACGACGACAGCCAATGCGACTGATGCGTAGGATTTGGAGTAGTTTAAAAAGTGACTATTTGCATCGCGTTTAGTAACCGCTGGTAGTATATCGATCTCCTTTTTCTTGGCTTTATTTAAAACTTCTTCCCAGGTATCAATTGTATTAGGCGCCAATTTTTGGTTCAGCACTCTACTCAATATTCTAAGATAATCAGAGCTTATACCATGGTGTTCACCATTTTCAAAATACTCAATAGGTGCCCAGTTCGGGTCAATACCGACTGATAAAGGTTTCAAACTTTCTAAATATGAAAGCTCACTAATAGACAAGAGAGTATCATCACCTTTGTTTATTCTATTGAAGTAGTTTTTCTTGTTTGGTAACCATTTTCTTTCTAAATCTCTCAATGCTTTTTCTGGAATATTCTTAATACCTTCATTAATCAAATCGATCATTTTTCGATTTTTATTTAGAACCATTGCCGAAATGATATTGCTTGTTACCGGTTCATCCGCCAAATCAATAAAGCCTTGAAGCCTCATCTCTTCTATTTTCGCTTGAATAAATGGTACTTCACCGATAAGAGTATTTACTCTATTTGCCAATAACGCTTCGATCATTCTTTCCGAATCATCAATTAATACTAACTTAATATTTGGATACATCTTCTTGATGTAGTTAATCGGTCCGTGTTGGGGATGGATTCCAACTAACATCCGTTCGGAATCCGTTAAACGGCTTACTGGTAATTGATCTTTTAAATAGAATAGACCATTGTCAATATTGTCAAATGAATTTGAAAATAAATACATTTTTTCTCTTGCTTTATTGACGAATAAACCAGAATGAAAGTCGGCAACACCATCATTTATGAAGTCGATACTTTGAGTATAATCTCCAGCTAAAAACTTGATTTTGTGACTATTAACTTTTGCCCATAAATGCCAGAATTCAGTGTAGTATCCGGTAATTTCACCGCTAGGTGTTCTCATTCCAAAAGGTGAATTCTCAGTTATCGTTGCAATGACAAATATGTCGGCGTTTCGTTCCGAAGCTCTTAAGAAAAAGGTGTGACTGTNAAAANAATGRWRGMKAMMACWNAANCNATTAAWNCWATCYKSCKWAKWNNCCWAWWWAAWRKTATYNAMTACTYYNTAKCKAKNGNTNAAYTTTNAATCAAKARKTMSGCKAGGACTTTAAACAGATGATTAATATCAATTGGCTTTTCGATGAAACCTTGCATTCCACATTGTTGAATATTTTTAATTTCATCTTTTCCAACACTTGCTGTCAGTGCTACTATAGGGATGTTTTTACTCGCTTCTTTTTGTTTGATTTTAATGGTTGTTTCATAACCGTTCATCATTGGCATTTGAATATCCATTAAGATAATGTCAAATCCGTAATTTTCTAATAACTCAATACACGCTTCTCCACTATCAGCTGTTGTAACAAACAGTCCATTTTTTTCTAGAAGTTTTTTGGCTATAATAAGGTTCAYTYKWTTRWCATMGMWGNCTARYWNTWTSMTMWKTTWAANGTTTCTTTTTATTTTCTTCATGTATTTCATCAGACTGTAAAGTGGGTTTGTTTTTCAATCCATCATAACGAATATATTCCTTTTTCGTAGACGAGATTTGATTGAAATTCTGTTCTTTGGATTTATCTTCATCCATTGGTGAAAAAGGCAAAGTAACCAAAAACCGAGTTCCTTCACCTACCTCACTTTTTACTACAATTCTTCCATCCATTAAATTACACAGCTGTTTACATAATTTCAACCCCAAACCTGCGCCCCCATATTGGCGGGTATTAGATGCATCTACTTGGTTATAAGAACGAAAAATGTTTTCGACTTGTTGGCTACTCATGCCAATACCGGTATCTTCAATATCGAAACAAATTTTGACTTCATTTTTAATTTTTAGATCATTATTATTAGAGTTTTCCTCGTCTAATAACGATACACGAACCTTTACCAGTCCCTCCTCTGTAAATTTAATCGCATTATTGATTAACTTCCGCAATACTTGAGAAACTCTTAACGGGTCAGCTAAAACAACTTGAGGTATTTTATTAGACAGGCAGACTTCGATCGGTAGTTTCGTATTTTGTCTTTCCAGCAAAACAACTTCATTAATTAATTTGTCAAGTTCAACCGGAATACTTTCTAACATTATTTTACCCGCATCCATTTTTGACAGATCGAGAATATCATTAATCAAATTTAGAAGTTTTTTAGATGATTGATTAATGGTAGTCACGTAATCCGTCTGCTCACTCGACATCTTAGTCATTTTTAACAACTGAGACATTCCAACAACAGAATTCATAGGTGTTCTCAATTCATGACTCATATTGGCGAGGAATTCGTCCTTCACGTTATTAGCTTCATCTGCAATGATTCTTTCTTGCTTTAATCGTTTTTCAGTTTCCTTTCTTTCTTTGATCTCTTTTAGCATTTTTCGATTAACAAAAGAGACATAAAAAAAGACTAATAGGAAAATGCTTGAAATCGGAATAGCCCAATAGAGAAAAAGCCCCCATTGGTCATCTACTTTCACTTCTTCTCTTCTCCATTTATTTAGAATAAACAACCGTTCTCTACTGGTTATTTGTGCCAATGATTTATTCAAAATGGGAATTAATTCAGATCGGTTTTTTGCTACCGCCATGGATATGTCTATTGTATAAGGGGTAAAACCTGACACTTTGATATTCTCTATTGAGCTATTCTCCAAATAATGTTTAATCAGAAAATAGTTGCCAAGAAATACATCAATTTCATTATCTTCTAATTGTTTTAATGCCAGCAAAATATTATCTACTTTTTTATAGGACAATCTGGGATGATTTCCCTTGAGTAACTCCTCTAGTGAGCCATCGGTCACAATTGCCAGACGTTTATCTCCAATACTCTCAATCGTTGAGATTAATTCGGGCTGCTCCCGCGTTAATATCACCACTGGAAAAGATAAATAGGGATTGCTAAATTTTAAATATTGCTCTCTTTGTTTCGTTTTGGTAATCGCTGTTATTAAATCGACGCTTTGTTTTTTTGCCCTTTTAAGTATTGTTTCCCACCTATGTCTCTCATCTTGTTTAATTTTGAGTCCTATCGTTTCCTTCAAATAAATTAGATAATCAGAGCTAATTCCCATCAATTCGCCATCATCGCCAACGAACTCTATAGGCTCCCAGTCTGGATCACTAGCAAACGTTATTTCTCCAATATTTTCAATAATTTCAAGTTCACGCAGGTTTAGTGACGGAATTTTTATATTGATATAGTTTAAAAAAAAAGGTTCATAATTAGGTAACCATTGTTTTTCTAACGCAACAATTTTATCGATAGGAATATTTTTGATACCTTTATTTAATTCCTCAACTAATTTTGGTTTTCCCTTTGGAATCAAAGCAAAAACCTTTTTAGAAAGTAAAACTTCATCACTTTTTGTTAAGATACCTTTAATGCCAAAACGTGATAACAAGCTATCAATAAATGGTTCTTCTGCTACGACACCATCAATTTCTCCTTTTAAAATTCGGTTAATCACTTTTTCCTCATCGACAAAGGTTACTAAATTGACTTTAGGGAAATTCTTTTTTACATAACTATATTGAACAGAACCTTCATTAGCAGCGATCGTTTTTCCTGACAAATCACTCAGTCTTTTTGGTTTTTGAAACCTTTCGTAAAAATAGACACCGGTATTAACATGATGAATGGGGATAGAAAAATCGGCCCAGGTTTCTCGTTCAATGCTGGTAAATAATCCACTATGAAAATCTACACGACCTTCGCGCAAATCTTCAAGATTTTCTAGAAATTCTGTGGCTTTAAACAAAATTTGGCGATCATTATATTTCGCCCATAAACGCCAAAAATCAACGTATAACCCCGTCATGTCGCCATTTTTAAGTTGCATTGTAAACGGTGGATTTAGCTTCATCACAGATATGATGAGTGGTGGACGGCTAGAGTTTTGGCGACTATCGGTGGTTACATTAGTTATTGTGGAGTGTGACTTGTTGCTTTTTTGAGATCCGCAAGCTTTCTCACTATTGATTAACAGTAAAAACGAAAGGGTTAATACTAAAACAGGTAAATTGTAACGAAAAAAAGAGATAGTGGGAAAATCCATAAAACACAAAGCATTAATTAGATTTTAGCTGTATTTTCAACTGATTKYMWTATTTTTATCACCAATATACTTTGAGATCCCATAGAAAACAGCACCTCCAGCCACCAGCAAACCTCCCATCAAGGCTTCAAGTGGCTTTTCTTTCAGTATAAATAACAAGGTCCAGCCAATCAATAGTAGAAAGATGATAGGTGGCAATGGGTAAAGCCAGGTTTTATAGGGTCTTGGTAACTTAGGTTGCCTATACCTCAAAACAAAAATTCCGAAAACGGCGAAAAAATTATTAAGGGCTAAGGCAAATCCTGAAAATAGTAAAATCGATTCAAAACTTGATGTCATTACAAATAAAATGGCCATCGTTGATTGAAGATAAACAGCTCTTGCGGGTATCTGCGATTTATTTAGCACTGAAAACCATTTGAACACCGAATAGTCCTGGGCAATCACTTGAATAACCCTCGGTCCCGCTAACGTCATTGCGCTAACCGTAGAAACTAATAGTAAAGCCATCACTACGCCGGTTAATTTCGCTCCCAGCTCACCAAAAATTGATTGTGCGACTATATAACCTATTTCAATTTTTCCTTTTAATAGATCAATGGGAGTCGTATATAAAAATATAAAGTTTAACGCGACGTATACCACAAGGACTAAAAGAGTACCCATGATGAGAATTTTGGGTAAATTGCGTTGTGGTTCTTCTAATTCATCGGTTAAATAAGTGGCAGCATTCCAACCATTGTACGCATAACTAACATAAATCAAGGAAACAGCAAAAGCGCCACTGGTTAAAACAGTAAAATCATCCTCATTGGGCATAAATGAAATGTCTTGAGGAACATCCACCATAACAAATGCAGAAATACAAAATAAAGTGATTAATAAAAGTTTAATCAGGGTAAATGTCCATTGTAAACCCGCGCTTTTTTTATGAGTACTACTGTGTACAACGCTCAATATAACAATCAGTATAATCGCCAACCATAGTTGAGAAAGTGCTGGAAATATAGATGATAAATAGGCGCCAAAGGTAATGGATGCAAGCGCAACAGGTGCTGCAAATCCAATCGTCGAAGAAATCCAACCAGAAATAAAACCAGCGATAGGATGATAGCATTGAGTTAAAAAGTGATATTCGCCACCGCTTCTTGGTAATGCTGCACCTAATTCAGCATAAGTCAAAGCGCCACATAAAGCGGTAACGCCTCCAACCACCCAAAGCATCAATAGTGAAAATCCGGACTGTATATCTAATAATTGAAAACCGATGCTTGTAAAAACGCCGGTTCCGATCATATTGGCTACAACAACTGCAACCGCTGTTTTATTATCAAATTTATAAGACGAATTCATTAGATCCTAAAAAACCAAATAAAGAGACAATAAAAAAGAGAGCTAGCTCTCTTTTTTATATCAGTTGTGATAAAGCTAAGTAACTAAAACTCATAACTCATTTGAATTCCATAGGCTGCCGGTCTATCAACAAACCCATAGAATGTATTGGTACCAAAACTATTGATTGATAGTGGAACATTACCCACATAAGTTAATATTTTTTCATCGGTTATATTTTTACCGAATAACGCAATACTGAAGTTTTCACCTTCCAAAGCAAATCGGATGTCAACCTTCGTATAAGAATCTACTTCAAATAATGGATTTAAATTCACACCAACATTTTGACTGGCTGAATGATAAAAACCTAAGTTAGACGTGAAGTAATCAAAAATCCCTAGACTGACTGGTTGAGCATATTGAAAGCCTAAATTACCTGTAAATTCCGGTGTGTATTGACCTGATTTTCCAGAATAATCACAACGGTTTGTTACGGCATTATAAGAATCAGGATCTAATGTTGCTTGAAAACTATAACAGTTTCCATTTTCAAAATCGGTAAATTCATGATCTAAAAAACCTAATGAATAATTCATGGTTAATTCTTCCGAAATTAACCAACGACCATCAATTTCGACCCCTTGAACTTTAGTTTTCTTAGCATTTCCGACGGTAAATCCAAGTATTCCATCAAATTGGCTCACTTGTAAGTCATCGTAATCTGTTTTGTAGTAGGCCGCATTAATCTCCAATGTATTGTCAAATAATGAGGTTTTCACGCCTAACTCAAATGATGTTGCTTCTTCTTCTTCAAATTCAAATGAATCTGTATTGTTAGCTCTCGCATCAAATCCACCTGATTTAAACCCAGTAACAGCTGAACCATAAAACATGATATCGTTAGTCATTTTATATTGTAAACTTAGTAGTGGTGTCACTGATGATTCGTCACGGCTACCTGATAAACTATGACCACCCGTTTGCTCGCTTTCAATACCAAATGCAGCAAGAAATACAAATGGGGCTACTGGATCCGTTGTAATGTTACCTGAGTCTATTTCTGTAATATTGAGTACTCTAGAACCCGTTTTCTCTTCTGATGTATATCGCACACCAAATGTCATTTCCCATTTGTCAGCGATATGCCAATTCCCTTGAAAGAAAACCGCCCATAAATCTGATTCAGAATCATAATCACGGCTAGCGCCCTTACCTAAGATAGGTGCAAGAGCAGGATTTAACGCGCCCAATATGCTAATAGTTGGCACTCGTATTGAATCGCTAAAATCAATTTCATTGGTTTGATAAAAGAATCCTCCGACCCAATCAAAAGTATCATCCAATGGAGAAAGAATCCTTACTTCTTGACTAAACTGATCATATGCTTCAGTACCATAAGCATCAAATACTGGCACCGCAATAAAATCACAATCACAATTTTCGGTGAATTCATAAGACACAATTCCGGTAATACTGGTTAAGGTATAATCTCCAATCTCGAAATCACCGGTTAAAGTAATATTCGTTAATTCGTTATTACTGAATTCTTCATCTGCACCACTAGCTTGTCGTTCAAAATTTATTTCTGTTTCCTCAATGGCTCCAGGAAGGCCAATTGAAGTAAATATAGTGCTTAGATTAACTGGCGCTACAAACGGATCATCTCTCACGACTTCAATAGATCGACCAATTGCATCAAAGGTGTCTTTTTCTATTTTTAAAGTAATGTCAGTATCGTCATTGGGCGTCCAACGAAAAGTTAATCGAGCAGCAAGGTCATCTCGTGCGGTTTCATCTCTATTTAACGTTGTATTAAAAATATAACCATCTTCCGTATATTTTCTAATAGCCAATCGAGCAGAAACATCTTCTGTAAGAGCACCTGATACCATTACCGTTGTTTCCAAAGCACCAAAATCTGGAATATATTGAATCGCTATTTTGCCCTCAAAATCTTCTGTTGGCTTAGCAGACGCCATATTTAACGCACCAGCGATTGAGTTTTTACCGAAAAGAATCGATTGCGGACCTCTTAAAACTTCAACACGCTCCAGATCTAAAAACGGTGCGCGGATCAACTGTTGTCGTCCATAATAAACACCATCTATATACTGACCAACTGATTGTTCAAATCCTTGATTATTGCCTGTACCAACACCTCGAATATACATCTGAGTACTGATACCCGTTTCAGTCATTTGCAGGTTCGGCACTTTGTATTGCAAGTCTTCAATTTTGCTAATTGCACCTTCACGCAGTTGCTCAGAAGAAAGTACATTTAAAGAGATTGGAATATCTTGAGCGCTTTCGGCTCTTTTTTGCGCCGTTACAGTAACAATGTTAAGTCCTCTTTCTTTTTCTTCTTCTGCAGAAATATTGGAACCATACAATGCCGTACTTACAGCGAGGGTTACCAATAATTTTTTATGATTTCTCACGTGTATTCTCCTTGGATGAATTAACCAAAAGCATTTTTATTATTATAATCGCTTTGTTTGTCTTATGACCATCGAGATTACAACCAATCATCGACCCGAACATGGCATATATATATATCACAGAGAGAATAACTGCCTAACAATATTGCATCAAGCTACTCAGACCTCTTAGCAGTTTCCAGCATGCCTAAAACATTAGATTGAAAATCAAATCAACACATAAGTAGTTGAAATTTAAAGATTTATTCAATCTTCTTTGATCCATAAATGAGTAAATCTGACTATACATGGCAAAATCGTCATTTATTGCAGAGCAACATAGAGATAAATCCCCATTTCCCGTATGATATACGCTTCTATATTTTACTAAAATCGAAGCCTAATTCTACCTATATGATTAATCTACTATTTCAAGGCCAAGTCGAATTATTTATCTTAATTCTAATCGCGATCATTATTTCACTTTCTTTTCATGAATTCGGTCATGCGTGGACTGCAAAAAAATTCGGTGATAATACCGCAGAACGTATGGGTCGATTAACGCTCAATCCTATTGCTCATATTGATCCTATGGGACTGTTAATGGTCGCAACCATCGGATTTGGATACGCAAAACCTGTACCGACTAATCCAAGAAATTTCAATTCTTATTATGCTTCCGCATGGATTTCCGCAGCTGGTCCTGGGATGAATTTATTATTAGCTTTTATAGCTATTAACCTAATTGCACTTGCACAGATTATGCAATGGGATTATTTATTACAGGAAGGTCCGATAAGATTTTTATCCTATATGACATTTATAAATTTATTATTGATGCTTTTCAATTTATTACCTATAGGACCTTTGGATGGTCACTACATCCTTCCTTACTTTTTATCTAAACGAACAGCCTATAAATATAATCAGTTGAATGCACAATATGGAAACTTAGCTTTGTTAAGTTTGTTATTACTCAGTTTTCTGGGAGTGCCAATATTTTCTACATTGATGAATTTTGCATCTCAATTAGCTCAATATTTAATTGTTTTTTAAACCTACTTTTCACTAAATGGTTTACTCAACGGGGTCGGAGTTGCTCTAAAATTAAAGTATTATCTTATTGTTTGAGGAATACTTTATTTTTTATATAAATTCTATCGTTGATGGCGACTCCGCCCCCTGAAAAATAGAAACTAACTATTTGATGGGATAAAAGCAAAACGAGGCACAATTTCTTCACCTATTTCTACCGCCTCTTTAAACATGCTGATTGGCCTAACCCATAACCCATGTTCGCTTCCAGAATCATCAAGATAAAGAGGTCTATAAAGCACCATTGTTTCCATGGTTTCACTATGGGTGACGGTATCAATGACTTGATATTCACCACCCTTATAATGACGATAGTGACCTAACTCAATCTTGTCAGATATGATTTGAGCAAAGCCTGAATCATTTGCCACGATACCTTTTTGTACCGATTTTTTTGAGTCCAAATTTTACGCCTTTATCTTTCGTTAATTTTAAATTAATAGATTGAACTAATATTTACATCAAGTGTTCATCAAACAACATATCAATTCTTGTATATTCATCTAACCAGCTTGAAGGTGCTCTAAATCCATGAGCTTCTACTGGATAAATCGCCGTTTCAAAATATTTCGTTTTCTTCAACTCGATTAGTTTTTGAACTAATCTAACACTGTCTTTAAAAAACACATTGTCATCTACCATACCATGACAAATCAATAGCGGTTTATTTAAGCCCGATGCAAACTCAATCGGCGAACTTCTTTCATATGCATCAGGGTCAACTTGTGGCGTATTCAATATATTTGATGTGTAGCCATGGTTATAATGAACCCAATCAGTCACGGGTCTTAGAGCAGCACCCGCAGCAAATAAGTCGGGCTCTTTAAATAATGCCATAAAAGTCATAAAACCACCGTATGARCCACCGTAAACGCCTATTTTGTTAGCRTCTACGTTCATATTATCGACCAACCATTTTGCACCATCTTTTAAATCTTGTAATTCAGGTGTTCCCATTTTTTGGTAAATGGCTGTACGCCAATCTCGCCCATAACCTTTAGATGCACGATAGTCCATATCTAGCACTACATAGCCTTTGCTTGTTAAATAGTTATGGAACATAAACTCTCTAAAATATCCTGACCAACCTTGATGAGAATTTTGTAAGTATCCTGCACCATGCACAAACATAACTGCTGGACGCTTGCCCGTTTGACTATCAGAATTAGTGTTGCGGTTGCGATTTATTGGTTGGTAAAGCCTAGAATAAATGGGCGATTCTACTTCACTAGATTTGATGGCAATAATTTCAGGTGCTTGCCACGGTTTAGTTAAAAACTCTCGACTCATTGTGTAGGTTAATTGTTTGGGTTCCTTAGTCAGATCCGCCAGAGATTTCAAAAACAGTTCGGGCATTTTGGTAAGACTTGAATGACTGATGATGATTTGGTTTTCATCCGGCGATAAGACATAATCATTTTTGCCACCTAAGTTAGTAATCGCTTCATTCGTACGATTACTCAGATCCGCTACATAAATTTCGTGAATACCTGGATGCTTTTTATTAGCTCTATAATATATATTTTTACCGTTTTGACTAACGGTTAAATCACTAACTTCAAACGCCCCCTTAGTCACTTGTCTTGCTCGACGTTTCCCATTCTTAATATACAAATGCGAATAACCATCTTCTTCTGATAAATAGTAAAGCGTTTGATTATCGGGCAACCATCCAAACTCATTGAATGTCCAATCATTGACCCAAGCTTCATCTGATAACCAATGTGCAGTATTTAATTGTTTCTTTTTAGTATCAAAAGAAACAATCCATCGGTCTTTGTTATCATATGAAAATAAAATAATGGCGACTTTTGAACTATTCCCAGTCCACTCAACACCTTGATTCCCACCCCATTCGTAAGCATAAACAGCTCTATTGCCTTTTAGTGGTTCAAATTTATAACCAATTTTTTTTGCCGCTTTTTTTCTTAACTTGGCTAAGGGATCATCACTTATTCCAGGTAACTTAGATAAATCCATTTTATTTTTTTTATGATTGGCAAAATCGACTAGATAAAACGTTTCCGTTGTTGGTTCGTCAGTACCGACTAATGAACGAACTTTACGATTATTAACATAACCTGACTCTGTCACAAACTCTGGCATATTATCGCTCTTTCCATCTAGTTCTTTCTTAACCAAACCTAAAACTAGCCAGTTGGCATCAGGCGATAAGCGAAAGGTTTTTATCGATTGCTTTTCTCCCAAGTACCATTGAATATCTTTATTAATTAGTTGTTGTTTTTCCCGCTGTTCTTGAAAAGTTTTTTCAGCTTGTTTGTTAGAAAGAAACTCTAATAAACGCGGTTGAGATTGCTGTAAGTAATCTTCCTTTTCTTTTTTATCTGGATCTTCAGATAAGTTAAAACTGGCTATTTGAGTTGATATACCCGTTTTGATATCCATTAAATAAATATCATGATTAATAAAATAACTAATGGTCCGAGCATTGACAAAGCTTACGCTCGATTGCTTGGCATAATCTTTTGTAAGTGGCGTTATTTTTTCATCGTGTAAACTAATTAGGTAGATATCACCTTGGTACTCAAACACACCTAACTTGTTATTTGGACTAAGATCAGCCCCGGCACTGGCGACATTCAAAAGCGCTTCACCGCTTTCTAGCAAAACAGCATTCTGTTTTTGTATATTTGCTTGGCTCAAATCTAATTTAAGCTTATTTCTATGGGTATGACTTTTCGCTTTTTGTTGATAATAAATGGTTTGACTGTTTAAAGACCAAACGGGATTTTGTGGACTAGCTCCCATCCAGTCAGGATCAGACATAATCTTTTCTAATGCAAAGTTTGTTGTGATGTTTTCATTCACATCCGCCATTTGATTAGAATCGGCAAATGTAAAAGGGGATGAAAGCAACAAACCCAAGCCAATAAAAATGGATTGTTTAACTTGTGGTAATTTAACTAAACTCATAGAATTTGTCCTAAATTTGGCTTTAGCAAAACCAAAAATCACAGGGATATGATAACGCCTAAGAGAATACCACTTATCACCTTTATATCTCAAGAAACTCTTACATCACCAATCCACATTAGATAAGGACTTAATCAAAGCAACTTGTCTAGCAAAGCGGCTTGTCTACCAAAGCAACTTGGACTTTGTATTTGTTTAGAATTAGAATGGCATCCTATTAAATACGAAACGAATGGAACTGATTTGTCCGAACATTCACCTAACCCAGACCAGCCAGAAAAAAATGGCAACTATCCTATTGATATTAATAAAGTTAATGCTCAACAAGGGATCAAATGGCTACAACAAGCATTTAAACTTTTTACTAGTCAAATGAAGAGTTGGTTAGTTATTGTTGGTTTTTTATTCATCCTTTTACTTATTCCTGGTATTAATCAAATTATTGGTCTGTTATTACCGATCCCGATTGCGGGGATTATGTTGGGCTGTAGCCAAATAACAGCTAAAACCCCATTATCCTTTGACCATTTGTTTTGCGCCCTAAAAACCCATACAAAACCCCTTATTTACCTTTGTGCCATTTATGGKYTTTTATCWCTTRTTATCACWTTTTTRACTTACATGCTTATGCARTTTCTGGGTTATGACATTATTAATGTGCTTCCTGATAACCTTAGTGGAATGTCCACKRATGAAMTRATGCAGTGGATYKCTAGYGCGGAAGGAAYTGAAGTCACAAGAGTTTATTTATTGACCTTTTTAATCTATTTAGYCTTGTTACTACCSGTTATGATGGCTTATTGGTTTGCACCWCCATTAATYGTTTTARATAATTGCTCACCTATCAATGCTTTAAARTTGAGCTATCGCGCATGTAMAATAAATTTGATTCCATTTACTRTTTATGGATTAGTYGGAATGCTTTATATKYTGCTKACATTTTCACTTATTTCTATTATTTCAGCCATCATTCCATTGCTGGCCATTCCTTTAGTTCTATTCTTTTTCCTCAGCGTGTTTGCCATTTCCATCGCCAGTATTTATACCAGTTACATTCAAGTTTTTACGACAAAAAATCGTTTGGATAAAGGCGAGAAAAAGTCTTCTGGTAGCATGATAGCGTAAATGAAAATGCTAAAAATAATAATGAGGCAAAATGGATCGTGGTCAAAATTCCATTGTATGAATAACATCCAAAACCATTTTTTTCTTAGTCTTATTATTATTTTTACAGCAGTAATAAGTTCATTCTCCATTCAAGCAGCACAATTTATAGATTCTGTACCTTCAGGGTTAAATGGTCATTGGACAATTTGTCAATTTGCAACTAAATCACCCAAGTCGACGTTAAATAAATATGATGCAAATATGCCCAAGTGCCATATAAGCGACAGCGTTAACATTGACAATYTATTTTCTTATAAACAAATAAATAATWATGATACAAARMAAATCATCKCTAACAATACCGATTTAATYGGACAAAACTACACTATTTAYTCAAARCAATTTATTCTCAGCGGTGAATTACAGTCATCAACGCTCGCCATTTATACAGGTGCAATTGATGAARCCGATGAAGTTMGARTTAATGRCTATTTAATTGGAAAAACAGGCCTGTTTCCACCTTTTTTCCAAGGTGCTTATAGACAAAACCGCATTTATCTTATTCCCGCATATGCTTTAAAATTTAATCAATTTAATGACTTAGAAATAAAAACATTTAATACCGTTAATCAAGCAGGACTAAATCACCAATCGGTTTCAATTAATCAGTATTTAACCCTAACGCATGATCAACAACAAATAAATTACTTGTATGTTGCCGCAATCGCGCTCCTTTTATTATTATCGCTTCATCAAATATTTCATTACTTTGTTATTAAAGGTAGTAACGAGACACTTTATTTAGCGGCATTTCTGATAATTATGGCATTGGTTACTTTTGTTCGTTCTCAGGCACCTTTACATATCGGTTTTGATTTAAACGCTGTTTATAAAGTAGAAATATTTTTAATCTGTATGAGTATGATTTCTATATCCTTCTTCCTCTTTCGTTTCTTTGAGCTAGAAATCAGAAAGTTTTATGTGATTGGATTTGTTTTAATGGGGCTAATTGGTGTTTTAAACTTAATTTGGCCTGATCCATATAGCATCCGTCTAATCGCTGAATTTAGCTATTGGTTACTGATTATTTTGACCTTTTTAACCGGTGGAAGTGCTCTAGTTATTGCCTATGTTAAAAAGAGGGATTATTCATCTATCGTAGGTGGATTAAACTGTTGTTCTTTAASYGCTCTTATATTTGATTCTCTAATGCAGTCTCAATTTGTTCTTTATTCACAATTACCTAATAGTCCATTTATCTTGCCTCTTGCCGCGGTTGTAATTGGTATTGGTATGTCGCTCGCGGTCACTCACAAATACTGGCAGTTTTTTAAAGGTGCTACATTTGACCACTTAACTGGTACTTTATTAAGACCAGCATTTTTTCAACGCCTTTCAGAAGAGCTACAAAGAAGCCAACGAGATCAAAGCTTATTACTAGTCGCGGTCGTTCATATCAGTCAATTTAAAACATTAAGTGCTGATTATGGATTTTCTGTTGGTAATAACCTTTTATTAAAAGTCAGTGAAACATTAACTCGTGTTCTAAAACCATTCGATCTAATTTGTCATTTAAGTGAGGATGAGTTTTGTATTGCTGCCACATCTGAGAGCAGAGAAATAGCTAAGCAAACAATAGAGAAAATGCACAATGATATTGTTGCAATTGAACATCAGATTGATAAAGACTCTAAAGTTTTTGTCGATGTTAAAATCGGTGGAATCATTTATAATCCCGATCATCATTTGTCGGTCTCTCAGCTTTTACAAGATGCTAATTACGGTTTAGCCAAAGTTAAAAATCAGAATAAGAGCGACTATATTTTATTAAATAACCCGACCATTAGAATTTAAAAAAACATTTACAAATTTGTTACTTAGAGGTTCGTATTCCGCAATGCCTGTATTAGATAACTTCGAAAAAGAACATAGTAGCGAACGATTGCATCAACTTAACGATGCCATTGAGCGTGGTATGTTTCTGCAGGTCAGGTTAATGTTGAATCAGCTTCCGCCTGCTGATATAGCACATATACTTGAATCAACGCCGCCTAAAGAAAGAAAAATTCTTTGGAAACTAGTTGATAAAGATCTAGAAGGTGAAGTTCTTCAATTTCTAAATGACGATTTGCTATTAGCATTTACAGATGAAATGGAACCCGGTGAATTAGCCGAGATTACAAAAAAACTTGATACCGATGATATAGCAGATATTTTGGGTGACTTGCCTGATACCGTTGCCAAAGAAGTATTAGCATCGATGAGCTTTCAAGATCGAACCCGAATTGAACATGCACTCAGTTACCCAGAAGATACTGCTGGCGGATTGATGAATACGGATACCATCACCATTAGGCCAGCAGTTACCATTGAAGTGGTACTCAGATATCTTCGGATGCAAAAAGATATTCCTAAAAGTACCGATAGCATCTATGTAGTCGATACCAACGATATTTTAATTGGCACCATTCACCTCTCAACATTAATTACCAGTCAACCCGAGCAAATGATTGATGAGGTTTTTGAAAAGGAAATTAAAGGGATCCCTGTAGAATTGCCCGATGCCGATGTTGCCAGTCTTTTTGAACGACATGATTTAATATCAGCCCCCGTTGTAGATGAAAATGGCAAGCTTTTGGGAAGGATCACCATTGATGATGTGTTAGACGTTATCATTGAAGATGCGGATCACTCGCTGATGAGTATGGCGGGGCTTGATGAAAATGATGATACCTTTGCTCCCAWATTTACCAGTGCAAAACGCCGTGCTTTATGGTTAGGGATCAACCTTATCACTGCTGTGCTAGCAGCCTCTTTTATTGGTATATTTGATGATAACATCAGTGCGGTTGCGGCTCTTGCTGTTCTGCTACCCATTGTTCCGAGTATGGGCGGGATTGCGGGAATGCAGTCTTTAACGTTGGTTATTCGAGGTATGAGTATTGGACATATCAGTGATAATAATTTTAGATGGTTGTTATTTAAAGAGTTCGGAGTAAGTTTATTAAATGGTTTTGTCTGGGCGCTAGTGATCGGTTTTGCCATATTCTTTTGGTATAACAATAGCCCWGGCTATCAAARTTTTGCKGCAGGRCTTGGAATTTCGGTTGGAGGAGCAATGATGATAAACCTCATAACAGGCGCTGTTTTTGGTGCATTATTGCCGATGATACTAACCAAAATGGATATTGACCCTGCATTATCTGGCGGCGTTATTTTAACCACTGTGACGGAGATTGTTGGTTTTGTTTCATTTTTGGGGTTGGCTACTATTTTTGTTGTTTGATTATTTTTATTTCTTCAATGATACTAAAAATCTAACGAAAAATATTTATTTTCATCAGCATACATAGTCAGCAATTTTTCATAGTTAAATCCAAGCTTTCTAAGTAACTTTTCAGATGACTGATTGCCTACTTTAGTAATCGCCACCACTCGATTTAAATTAAATTGTTTTTTTGCCATTTCTAATACCATTTTTGCAGACTCTTCCGCATATCCCCTTCCACAATAATTAGGTAAAAAAGCATAACCGAGATCAACATCTTCTAATTCTTCACGTTTGATTAATCCGCACATTCCGATAGGCACGCTAGCTTTTATGGAACCCGCTGGCGGTAATAACTCAACCATGCATAATCCAAAACCAAATTTCTTATAGCTAGCAATCGGTCCATCATCCAAATATTTAAAGGCATCTTGTTGGTTTTTGATCCCCTTATCAGCAATGTTTTCGATGAAAGAGGGTTCATTCAGTAGTTGAATAATAAATTCAGCATCTTCATGGTTAAATTTACGTACCAATAATCTAGATGCCTTAGTTTTACTCATTTCTGCCCTTTATCATTTTCAATATTTCAGTCTATCTATTGCCTATTTTACAAATATTAAGCTTCCACAAAATACTACTTGCATAAGTAGCGTTTTATTCTATACTTATACACCCCTGCATAAACACTTGAACAAATTATTAAGCCTAAATAAACCTAGGCTATAGAAGCTGTTCACTAAAAATACCATAAGACCATGCAGGCAATAGTTATGTCATTTCTATCATCAGTTCAAAACTTATCTCAAACAAATTCTGTTGATTTAAGAATTGATTTAGAAAGCGTTCTAAAACGTTCCGATATTTGGCAAGGATCTCAACACAATACAAAGCAAACCGCTCAACAACACGCCATATCAACTGGTTATTCCAAGTTAGATGATATTTTACATTACAGTGGATGGCCATTAAATGCTTTAACTGAGATTTTAACGACACAACAACATATAGGGGAAATCGCTTTAGTCTTGCCGAGCATTGCTGAAAAAATGAAATCTGGCGGTGTTTTATATTTAATTGAACCACCTTTTAACCCTTACGCGCCTGCATGGATCAATGCAGGAATTGATATCACTCAAATGTTCATTATTAAATCCTGTCAAGAGCAAGACTGGCTGTGGGCATCGGAACAAGTGATGGGTAATAAAGGTGTTGCTTGTTGTCTATTTTGGCCTCCTAAGGATCACCTATCTAATAAAAGATTAAAACGTTTGCAGCTAGCCTCTAAACAAGGAAGCTCTCTTAATTTTATATTTCGCCAATCATCGGTTGCTAATCAATCATCACCAGCAAGTTTAAGGCTGATCCTTACGTCAAATGTAAGTCTGGAAATAGAAATGGAGATAGAAGTATTAAAACAACCAGGTGGGTGGAATGGACAACGTACTTCTATTCACTTCTCATAGAATAAATATGTAGGCGAAAAAATGAAGCAAGTACTCACAAAAAAAAGATCTAAAAAGCTTTGGCTATCACTTTATTTTTATCAATTACCACTCGAAATTTTCACTTTAGAAACTTTTACTTTAGACAAGCACCTTAATAAAGATGTTGATGAGCTGAAATCGCCTTTTGTGGTAATAGAAAAAAGCAAATTACTCTACTGTAATCAAACAGCACAAGCTTGTGGGTTAACAAACAATATGAAAGTAGCAACCGCCTACGCTTTATGTGCTGATTTAAAAATTAAAGAACGAAACCCATCATTAGAATCTGTCTGCCTATTAGAGCTGGCCAATATTGCTTATGAGTTTAGCTCACAAGTTTGTTTGTACAATAATAAAACAATCTTATTAGAAGTGAGTGGTAGCTGTCGGCTTTTTTCGGATTTGACTAATCTATTAAAACAACTCAATAATAAGATAAGTTTAATCGCGGTTAGCTTTTATGTGGCAATAGCGGAGACACCAAAACAAGCTTTTTTATTATCAATTTACGATCAAGAATCATTAACTCAAGTAACGCAAAAAGCGGTGCAGGAAAACAACCATCGACTAGACAAAATACCAATCGATTTTATCGCTCAAGATAGTTTCACTCAGACTCAAACTCAAACCCATAAGCAAGATAACTTAAAGAAAATTACGCTTAAAATAAAACGTATGGGGATCAAAATACTAGGCGACTTATTTAAATTGCCTGATGCTACATTAGGTAGACGTTTTGGTAGTCAATTTCTCACTTATCTCTATCGTTTAAAAGGCCAAGCGGAGGATCCTTTAACGCTATATTCCATAGCTGATTACTTTTCCGTTCAACGCTGTTTTTTATCGGGGCTTGATACCATTGAGCAAATACTATTTCCCGCAAAACCCATGCTAGAAAGTTTAGTCTGTTTTCTATCATCTAGAAGAAAAATGGCTAGTAAAATCACATGGCGTTTTGAATGTTTTAATGGTGAACAATTAAGCATTGACATTTTGTTATCTTCACAAGTTCAATCAACTCAACAGTTAATGGGATTAACGCGTTTGAAATTACAACAAATCCATATAAAAGAAAAAATCGAAATGGTGTTTTTGCAGGCTAGCAATTTTTTATGTAAAAATGAAAAACAAAACACATTAGAATTAACTTCTTTGTCTAAAGTTGAGCCAAACCATTTAAATGATAATGCAAAAGAAGCGCTAGACTATCTAAAAGATAAAATAGATGCCCGATTAAAAAAGGAAAACTATTTCAAACTATTCATCCATGATGAATACTTACCCGAGAAACGATCGACGCTTCAATTTATTCAAGAACACAAAACAAATCTAACCTCACCCTGTACCCAAACCTATTCCCATAAAGAAAATAATCACGACAAAATAAAGCAACAGCCGTTATGGTTACTGTCAAAAATGGAAAAAATCAACCTCTATTCGAACAACCGCCATTCGAATAACAGCCCTTCGAACAAGTTGCCTTCAAACAACCTCCCTTCAAATAACCTGATCCAACAACTCAATTATAAAGGTTTATTAACGATTGAATCTACAGCAGAAAAAATAGAGAACCATTGGTGGTATGAAGATCATTACACTCATCAATCGCATAAAAGTAATCGAGTGAAAAACACTTGTCGAGATTACTTTATTGCTAAAAATAAGCAAGGGATCTGTTATTGGATATTTTTTGATCAATATCAGGAGCAATGGTTTGTACATGGAATCTTTTAATCCAAATATCGGCTACTCAGAACTACATTGCCTAAGTAACTACTCTTTTTTACGTGGTGCATCTCATCCGCACGAATTGATCATCGAAGCAAAAAAACAAGGTTATCATTCCATTGCAATAACCGACGAATGTTCATTTTCGGGCATTGTTAAGGCTTGGGCTGAAGCAAAAAAACAATCAATAAAACTGATTGTAGGCAGTGAGTTTTTAGTGACTATAAAAACTGAGTTACAAAAAAACAAAACGTAAAATTAATTATTTTAGCAAAAAACAGAAAAGGCTATCAGCAAATATCTACTTTAATATCTCTAGCACGAAGACAGTCTGAAAAAGGTTCTTACTTATTAGAGTTCGATAATCTAATCAAATCGGATATAACCCAATGTGTCTCAATCATAAAAGTTGAGAGTTTGGAAACTCAATCTTTATTCTTCTTTTTAGAAAACTCAGAATTTTCTTTAATGTGGTTAGGCGTTAGTCTCTTGCAAGATGGTAACGATGAATTAACATTGACCCTAGTGACTCAATTATCCAAAAAATTTAATTTGCCGATAGTCGCCTGTGGCAACGTTCATATGCATACGAATCAGCGAAAACCATTACAAGATTTATTGACCGCCATCCGAATAAAAAAAACCATTCAAAATTCAGGTAGAAATCTCTTTAAAAATTCGGAGAATTATTTACGCTCTCTTAGCGTCTTAAAAGGTATTTATCCTTTGGAATTAATTAAACAAACTCAAGTGATCGCCAATTGCTGTCATTTTGATTTATCCGAGATCCGTTATAACTATCCTAAAGAATTAGTTCCTAAAAATGAATCACCTGCCAATTATTTAAAGCGACTTTGTTATCAAGGCGCAGAAATACGCTGGCCAAACGGCATTCCTGAACACGTTGAAACATTACTTAATAAAGAACTAGGTATTATCAGAACGTTAAAGTACGAATATTATTTTTTAACCGTATTTGACATTGTCGCATTCGCTAAAAAGAAACAAATACTTTGTCAAGGTCGAGGCTCTGCGGCTAATTCAGTGGCTTGCTTTTGTTTAATGATTACAGAAGTTGATCCTGCAAAAAGTGAAATGTTATTTGAACGCTTCATTTCCATTGAGCGAAATGAACCACCCGATATAGATGTCGACTTTGAACATGAACGAAGAGAAGAGGTGATTCAATACATTTATAAAAAATATTCAAGAGAGCGAGCCGCACTGGCTGCAACCGTCATCACATACCGCTCTAAAAGTGCTATTCGAGATGTTGGCAAAGCGCTTGATCTCGATCCGTTTTTAATCGAAAAACTTACTTCATCGATGGCATGGTGGGATTCCCGCAGTGAATTGATTAAACGGTTTTCAGAAGCGAAAATTGAATCACACAATCATATGGCATGTTTATTTTTGGATTTAATCAACCAACTAATTGGTTTTCCTCGTCATCTATCTCAGCATGTTGGCGGTTTTATTATTACTGACTCGCCTATTAGCCATTTAGTCCCTATAGAAAATGCCTCGATGCCCGACCGCACCATTATTCAATGGGATAAATATGATATAGAAGCCTTAGGTTTGTTGAAAGTCGATATTCTCGCCCTTGGCATGCTAACGGCGATCAGAAAAGCCATGGATCTGATCAACACTTATACTGACTCACCGTTAACATTAGCCAGTATCCCCGCAGAAGATCCTAAAACTTATTCGATGTTATGTCGAGGTGATAGCATTGGCGTATTTCAAGTCGAATCCCGCGCACAAATTGCGATGCTTCCTCGTTTAAAACCAAGATGTTTTTATGATTTAGTGATTGAAGTGGCGATTGTTCGTCCAGGCCCCATCCAAGGTGACATGGTTCATCCTTATCTCAAACGAAGGGAGGGTGTCGAAACTTTTGAATACCCTAATGACACCGTAAAAGCGGTATTAGAACGCACACTCGGAGTCCCTATTTTTCAAGAACAAGTGATCAAACTGGCCATGGTGGCAGCTGGGTTTTCGGGTGGTGAAGCCGATCAATTGCGTAGAGCGATGGCAGCATGGAAAAAAACAGGCGAGTTAGAACAATTTAGAGATAAACTCATTAATGGTATGTTAGATCGGGGGCATCCAAGAGAATTTGCCGAGCGACTTTTTAAACAAATGCAAGGATTTGGTGAATACGGATTTCCAGAATCCCACGCGGCCAGTTTTGCGCTATTAGTTTATTTTTCAGCTTGGCTTAAATGCCACTACCCCGCCGCATTTTATTGCGCTTTATTAAATAGCCAGCCAATGGGGTTTTATACGCCATCTCAACTGATTCAAGATGCAAAAAGGCATGCTTTAAATATTTTTGAAATTGATATTCGTTATAGTTTTTGGGACAGCTCATTAGAGAATGAGCAAAAAACTAATTGTTTATTAGAAAGCCAACCAAATATTCGTTTGGGTCTTGCGCAAATTAGAGGATTGTCTCAAACGACGGCAAGAAGAATTATTAATGCTAGAGAAGCTTTATCAGAAAAAGGCAAAAGCTTTAGCAATTTGCAAGATTTAGCTCACCGAGCCAAACTTGATAAAGGCGAATTAGATAAATTAATAGGGGCTAACGCCTGCCGATACTTAACTCAAAATAGACACCAAGGTTTATGGCAAGCGACAGCCATTGAATCGCCAAAACCTTTATTAATGGCTTATGAAAATCAACATCAATCATTTTTAACTGATCAAATAGAAATGCCTGCACCCAAGGTTCAAGAAGATATGCTCACAGATTATGCAACAATGGGGCTGACTCTTGGTATTCATCCGATGGGATTATTAAGAAACAAACGACCTTTCAATCGTTGTAAAACCGCCGAAAGTTTAGCCTATCTAAACCAMTYTARYTWKMYCMYARWKSCCGKCMWCGTTANCWTGWMKKYWWSRWCCAGCAACCGCTACAGGTGTTTTGTTTTTAACCTTAGAAGATGAAACCGGTAATATTAATATCATTATTTGGGAAGCTCTACAAAAACGCTTTCGCCAAGCCCTACTCAAAAGCCAAATATTGCTAATCAAAGGAAAAATGGAAAGAAAAAATAGCGTGGTTCATATCATCGCGGGTTATATTGAAGATCAAAGCCATGCAATTGAACAATTGAATAATCCAAGCAGAGATTTTCACTAAAACGATTAACTATGGCTATTTACAGCATAAATTAATCGCGTATACTTGCGCCCCAGTAGGATATTGCCTATAACGTTATTAAACAATCTCAGTTGCAACTTATCTATCAATTCTAATATTGATGGTTATTTGGCTAATTACACCTTCCGCATTTCGAGAATGAAATAGCAGGAAATCGATTATCGAGGA
>NVTT01000036.1 GCA_002401655.1 Gammaproteobacteria bacterium
CGTAGGAACCCATCATAAAGCCCTGCGATGCCGCGGCAAGAATAGATCCACCTTGAAACAACCAATCCCAAAGTCTTTTATATTTTGTCACCGCTTTGGCTCTAAAATCAAAAGCTATACCTCTAATAATTAAGCCAATAATTAGAAACAGAACGGGCATATATAATTCGCGTAAAAAGATATTATGGGCTTCTGGAAATGCTATTAATAAAATACCAATCGCTAAAACCAACCAGGTTTCATTCGCATCCCAAAAGGGACCAATTGAGGCAATCATCTGGTTTCTAAAATCTTCATCTGTCTGATGGAGTAATATTCCTACTCCTAAATCAAATCCATCGAGCACTGCATAAATTAAAACCGATAACGCCATTAAAAATAGAAAGATATAGGGTAATAGTTCGTCAAATGTCATTTCCAGTTCACTCCTTTGTCACTTTCTAAGGCTTCGATAGGTGAGCGTGCATTAGGGCCAGAATCAGGCTCACCTTGTCGCTCTTCATCGTATTCATCCACTCGTACCGATTTGCGCGCCATATAAAATATGGTATGTAAAAATGCGCCCATGATAAAAACATACAAGGTCAAATAAAGGGACAAGGATATCATTACATTTGATGGCGCAATGTTTGTTACCGCATCTTTAACCATTAATATGCCACTTACAAGGTATGGTTGTCGTCCAATTTCTGTCACGTACCAACCAGCTAGGGTTGCCACCCATCCTGAAAAACTCATTAGTACTAAGATCTTTAGAGTGATTTCATTTAAAACTTTCTTTCGCCAGGTTTTAAAACTAACAAACCAACTTAAAAGCAACATCGCCACGCCAACACCAATCATAACTCTAAACGCGTAAAACACCGGTTTAACCGGTGGATGCTTCCCTATGAAATCATTCAACCCTTGAATTTCGCCTTCAGGATCGTGGGTTAATATCAAGCTTGCTAATTTCGGTATCGCAATTTCAAAATGGTTGGTTCTCTCCTCTTCATCCGGTATCGCAAATAGAAGTAATGGAACCCCCTTTTGAGTCTCCCAAATACCTTCCATTGCCGCTACTTTTTGTGGTTGATGCTCTAATGTATTGAGGCCATGAAGATCACCCACCCAAATTTGAATCGGAATTAAAATAGCCGCAACCGTCATGGCACTTTGCAACGCCACTTTGGGTGCTTTTTTAGTATCGTTTTTCAATAATCGGTAGGCTGAAATACCCGCAATTAGGAAAGAAGCGGTTAAACCAGATGCAAGAACAACATGGAAAAAGCGGTACGGAAATGAAGGGTTAAAGATTATTGCCCACCAGTCCTCTGGATGTGCAACACCGTCAATCATTATATGACCTTGAGGTGTTTGCATCCAAGAGTTAAGGGCTAAAATCCAAAACGCTGACATAGTAGTTCCAATAGCGACCAATAACGTCGCTAAAGTATGCATCCAGCTTGGTAAGCGCTTCATTCCATAGAGCATAGCGCCCAAGAAAGTCGCTTCCATAAAAAATGCGGTCAAAACTTCGTAGCCTAACAAAGGTCCCGCTATATTACCGACTGTATCCATGAATCCTGGCCAGTTGGTACCAAACTGGAAAGACATGGTAATGCCTGTCACAACGCCAATCGCAAAGGTTAGTGCGAATATTTTGACCCAAAATCGGTAATTTCTCATCCAGACCGGATGACCTGAAATCTCATGTCGTACTTTGAAATAAAAGAGATACCAAACGAGTGCTATAGAAATGCTGGGAAAAAGGATATGAAAACTAATATTTGCACCAAACTGGATGCGCGACAACATGAAAGTATCTAACAAGCTATGCTCCTAAACTATTCACTAGCTATTAAGAAAACCCTATAAATTCGGTTGTTTTACCATTATTGAATAGGGATCAGTTAGTATCATTAATTCAATTGTGGGCATTATATTCGGTTTTTCTAATATAACAAGTTGTTCTCGTTTAACCTATACTAAGACTATGACTAAGATATATTTTAACTATCGATGTTCTACTTCACTCTCTCCGAGAGGCTAAACGACCCGGTTAAACGGGATTATTCTAATCTCCCCCCCCCAACTTATTTGTCTCGCTCATACTCAAATAAAACTTCCGAATGTTTTCCTTGATCTTCGATATCTACAAACACATGTAAAACATCATCACTAATTTTCTTGAATGTCATACCTTCAAAATAAGCGACATTTTTCCCTAGTTTTACTAGCGGAAAGCTTACCTTTTCATTTTTTTCTTCCCAACCTTTTAACTCTTTTGAAAAATGTTTTAATTCCAAAACAAGGCTATTATTAACCTCTCTGATAATTTCTATTTCATAAAAATTAACTTGGTTATCTTTGAATAATTTAAAAACACACATCATACTGCCAGCACTAGGCTTTGACCAAATCTCTTCGGTTTGACCACCAAAAGCTTCGCCTTTCCAATGACCTGCAATCCAACTGACTTGTTCAATTTTTGCTTTAGGAGAGATCTTGCCATCGGCTAAATATTTTATATTGCTGTCTGCGGAGAGTGATAAATGCAACAAAAGCAATGGGAGTATGAATAAGTCGCTAATTTTCATTAGAATAAACCTCTAGTATTGAATTACCGTACAATTATAATTGTCTTTCAAATATACCACGAATATGCAAACAGCATTATTTAGGATAAAACACATTCTGTTGCAATTCTAAATCTATTGGTCAATCTAATAGAATTTTTCTAGTTATTTAACTATGTTAAACTTAATTGATAAATACGAGCAAATAACAACATAATCGGAGCAACCAATGCGTCTACCTACCAAATTAATATTAGTAACCGCTATGTCAGTAGCCTTATTTGGCTGTGAAAATCCTTCTTCTAGTTCAACCGCATCGACAGAGTCCTCTGCAACACCGGTCGTCGTAGAAAATCAAAAAACAGAATCTGAGCGAGCAAATGAATTATTTGAAAAAATATTTAATGATGCTGTTATGCGAAGTCCAATGTTTCAGTCTTACCTCGGCCTAAAAGATGATCAAGATAAGTGGGATGATTTATCAGAAAAATATGCTTTAGAGGAGTTAGAAATAACCAAAGATAACTTGGTTATCGTTAATAAAATTAATGAAAATTTATTAGATCCCCAAACTAAAGTTAGCTTAGATTTAATGAAACAAAACTTAATCGAAGAAATCGAAGACTTTAAATGGCGGCATTATAATTACCCCCTAAATCAAATGTTTGGTATTCATTCTCAGGTTCCATCTCTATTAATTAATTCGCATCCCATCATGCATTTAAAAGATGCTGAAGACTATATTGCTAGATTAGATGGTATTAAAACCTTATTTGACCAAGTGATTGAAGGATTAAATATTCGCGCGGAAAAAGGCATTATTGCACCGGCCTTTGTTTACCCTTATGTGATTAGCGATAGYCAAAACTTAATTACWGGYTTTCCTTTTAATGARGGTGAYAAYAGCACTYTACTCGCAGACTTTAAGTCTAAAATCGATAAACTMAGTATCGAWCAAGTTGATAAAGATAAACTGATTGAAAAGGCCTCTCAYTCTCTAAAAACATCRGTGAAGCCTGCATACGAAARWTTAATTGCKGCGGTWAAAGAAATTCAAAAGAAAGCMGAATCRRTTGATGGWGTTTGGCGATTAAAAGATGGTGAAGCTTTTTATAATAATGCMTTAGCAAGAACCACAACAACTGATTTAACCGCGCCACAAATTCATCAAATAGGTTTAGATGAAGTCGCTAGAATTCATGGTGAAATGGAAGTCATTATGAAAAAGGTAGGTTTTRAAGGTGACTTACCTGCATTTTTTGAATTTATGCGCCATGATATTCAATTTTATTACGACGAAACAGAGCAGGGCAAAGCACGATATTTATCAGAAGCAACGGCTTTGATTGAAACCATGAAGACAAAATTGGATGACCTATTTATTGTTAAACCAAAAGCCTCAATTAATGTAAAAGCGGTTGAAGCGTTCAGAGAGAAGTCGGCTGGCAAAGCTTTTTACCAAAGCCCATCAATGGACGGTTCAAGACCCGGTATTTATTATGCAAATCTTTACCGCATGAGCGATATGCCAACCTATCAAATGGAAGCACTTGCATATCACGAAGGCATTCCTGGACACCATATGCAATTAGCCATTGCGCAAGAACTAGAAAATATTCCTAAGTTTAGAAAGTTTGGTGGCTATACCGCATATATTGAAGGTTGGGGGTTATATTCTGAATACTTACCAAAAGAAATAGGAATGTATAGCGACCCTTATTCTGACTTTGGTCGACTGGCAATGGAATTATGGAGAGCTTGTCGTTTAGTGGTTGATACTGGCATTCACTCAATGAAATGGGATCGTGAGAAGGGTATTGAATACTATGTCACTAACACACCTAATCCGCAGCCGGATGCAGTTAAAATGGTCGAACGTCATATCGTTATGCCGTCACAAGCGACAGCTTATAAAATTGGGATGTTGAAAATTTTAGAAGTTAGGAAAAAAGCTCAAACAGAATTGGGTGATAAATTTGATATTCGTGAATTTCATGAAGTGGTACTAAAAAATGGAGCMGTGCCTTTGAATGTRTTGGCGAARTATGTTGATGAGTATATTGCTTCTAAGAAATAGGCTTCTAAAAAGTAATCATTGAAGGTGATGGTAAGTCTGTATCAAGGTTAAAAAAAGTAAAAATGACCGTCACTTAAAATTATTCTTGGTTATGCTGCTTGGGAAACTTCCCACCCGGGGAAAACAAGCACAGCTGGATGGCACTTTAGAGCATGAGCAAGTGTTTTAGCACGCTCAACTCCAAGATTTATTTTATCATTTTCAATAGCTGATAAAGTAGATTGTGGAATGTTCGTTAAAAGTGCTAACTGGTTTTGGCTTAGCTCTTGAAGTTCACGAATAATACGCACAGATTCACCAACTGAAACTTTAATATTTTGTTTTGCTTTAGTAAAATTTTTCATAATTAATTGCTCCTGTAATCATGCGGAGTAACTTTCATTACCTTTACGAATATTTGCTCTTGATCAATTTTGTAAATAACACGATATTGTAAGTTAAGCCTAGAAGAACGATGCCCTTCCCAGTTTCCTGAAAGTGACTCATCGTTAAAATCTCTTATTAATCCAAGTCCCTGGGGGCCAGAAATTCTTACAATATCTTTCCATTTTTCATAGCGACGAAGAATTTCAGAAGGGATTTTCTGAATTTGCTTGATTACTTTGGAATGTTCGTAGATTTCCCACATACTATAAATGGTATGACCACCAAAATTAGATCATCGCTTTCGGATGAGTTTATATATCCTACTCACCAAACGATCCAGCATCACCCGGAAAAACTACCGGACTTTCAAAACCATCAACACTGACACTAGCAACCCCAAAAAAATAATTATCAATAACAATATTTTCCAATGTATATTCCGAGACATTGCCAACATACAAACTATTTTGCCATTGTGATACATCCGTTAATCGCCAATATATTTTATATCCTGCGATAATGTTTTTTTCATTTCTACCTGCTTTATTCCAGTTTAATTTTGTGCTTGGTTGTACTGCTCCGCTAATTTTTACATTAACCGGTGGGTTAGGAGCCCATGCCATACTCGCTAATGAAACGGCATTTAGTGCTGTCAGCTTTGCCGCATAATCAAAGTTAACGCCATCTATCGTATCACCGTATTTAATACCTTTTTCAGTTCTAAGATCTTGGTGTTGTCGATTGTAATTTTCATTGGTTTCCATAATTCGTACCGCGGGATATCCCAAATCATTAAAAGGGCGGTGATGCCCACCACGACCAAATCGATCTAAACGGTAAATCATCATTGTGTCTAAATTGGGGATATAACGATCCGCCATCAGATCAATATATCGCGCCAGATTTCTAGTGGGAGAATCTACTTCGCCTCCGGTAAATCGTCTTTGTTTTGCTTGTTGTGGTGTTTCATTTTGACGCGTACCTTCAGCAAAAATTCTGGCCGTAGTATTATTGATCACGCCATTTATACCTTCGATATTGCCAATCATATCGTTATTTAAAACGGCCTTAATTCGCCAGCCATCTTTTTGTGCTTGTTTTGCCATAATTTTCCCGCCGAATAATCCTTGCTCTTCTCCGGCTAACGCAGCAAAAACAATTGATCCATTGAACTTGTATTTAGTTAGAACTCTTGCAGCTTCTAAAACGCCTGCTAATCCTGAAGCATTATCATTCGCTCCTGGTGAATCGGAAGTTGCGTTCATCGGATCAGTCACTCGCGAATCAATATCACCAGACATAATTACGTAACGATTGGGATCTGTTTGCCCTTTTAAAATAGCTATAACACTAACAACTTCGGTTGGACTTGGAATTCTCTTCTCACCTGAAATGGTTTCTTTTTGAAAGTAGACTTTTAGACATCCATTACATTGCTTAGATATTTTTTCAAATTCCGATTTAATCCAACGTCTTGCTGCACCAATCCCTCGTAAGTTTGATTTAGTTTCTGACAAAGTATGCCTCGTCCCAAAACCAACTAGTTTTCGAATATCTTTTTCAATGTTTTTCGCAAAAACTTGTTTTACTATTTGATGAAGTTTTTGTTGATCGGTATATTTTGTATTGGCTTTTGATAACCCAATCATTGAAAGGTTTATTGCTGTACAAAAAATATAAATTATTATTTTGTTCATGATTCAATTCCTCTAATTTTATTTTTTTCTTAATTTTTTAAATTGACCAGTCTTATTATGCTTTGGCTAGTTGAGCGCATATTTTCGGAGCAGCAGCATACAGGCATGTATAGTGCGATAAACCCTCCATTAATTCAAGATTTGAACAAGTGGGCAGGTTCTTGTTTAAATAATGCGCCATGCTAACAGGAGACCAATTATCGTTAACGCCATGCCAGATATGAGTCTTAAAACTGCATTCAACAACCGACTCTGTCCATGGTGTTACATATTGTTTTATTTCTCTTATATCCTTTTACATTAAAATTGAAACAATGAGTTAAAGCTGGCGTAATATATTTCTTAAATTCTGTTGTTTTAGCCAATTTTTTATCTTCCCCTTTCGCACGAGCAAATAACATTTTGAATAAGACGCCCGGTACAAATTTTGATAGAAAAGCTTGCCAGTAAGATAATAGAGTAAAAATGAATGGTTGTTTCATTGCAATAGTAAAAACCATTTTTCCTGCCATACCATCTAAAAATTCATCACCATCGAGTGGCGCTGCCGCAGATATGAGATGAAGATTTTTAACCTTATCTTTTAAATGAATGCTGGTTTCAATAGCGGCATGACAACCAATTGAAAAGCCAATTAAATCTACCTTCTCTCCGTTAATTTTATCATCAATAGCATCAGCTAGAAATTTATAGTAATCCTCTCCTTGTATAGATGAGTCAATAGAGAAACGATCAAAGCAAACGATATTTAAGCCGTATTCTTTTGCATGCTTATCAAATATAGAGCATTCTTCCGGTGAACCTGGTGCACCATGAAAATATATAATCGTTTTTCCTTTTGGATCTCCGTACTCTACGAATTTCAAGTCACTCTCCACTGGGCACCAACTGCTATATATTAAGAACAAGACGCAGTATGTAATTTAACTTTCGAAAGCTTTACTTTAACTATAAGTCGTTTCCATTAGCATGCCTCTATCAATAAATCTATTATTAAGGTTCTTTTGTACCATCTATCAACAAAGCCGCTTTGTCAAAAGTGTAAATAACATCAACCTTATTACCTGTTATTTTTCCATATTTAATCGCTTTATTAACTATAAGCGCATCTGCAAAATCTGCTTGTTTTTTCTTACCTTTAACTCTAATGGAATCCGCCAATCGATAATCTTTTAGAGCACACCAAACTACCTGTGGATCTTCAAAAACTATATTGTACTCAGCAAATAAGATCATAATGGTATCAATAATTTGTTCTTTATTAAGTTGGTAGCGATTTCCAGTTAATACCCAGACGGTTTCGACCAATACAGCATCAACCACTAACACTTTTTGCTTGCCGTTAATCAATGCTTTGGCTTTGTTGGCTTGTTTTAGATCATCCTCTAATAAGTAACGTAGCAACACATTGGTATCAATTGCGATCATTTCGCTAATGCACTCTTCAATGAATCATCATCACTGACACTGCCATTAATTTTGATATTCTTTAAAAAACCTGAAGCGGCACCTTTAGATTTCTTAACAATACTGATAACTCCTAGTCTATCCACAAAACTTTCCACTTCATCACCGGTATGAATTTGAGCAACGGCACATTGATCGATTGGTAGCGTGATTTGTCTTTTTGCGGTAACTTTTGGCATGAGCTATTCCTTACTTTTGTTGAGATAGTAAGATTTTAGCATATCCTTACAATTAATCAATTAGTAAGGAGCTACTACTAAATAAAACATCCAAGCTCTTTTGGTAGTTTTTAACTGAAAATTCAATTTTCAACCTAGCTTTTTAGCTCGTAGTTTAGTTTCGAGTATTCTTAATTGAAGTAAATGCGACAACCCCTGCCAATATTACAGGAACCATTGAAATCATTCCGAATTTAACATTTTCAGTTAGAAAAATTAGTATTGTAGAAATAATAAAACCTACTATTACAATAACAGAACCATAGAACTTAGATTTTGGTATTGCTGTAAGTAAGCCTCCTAGAATTTGAAAAACACCAAAGGYAATTATCATTAAAGTAGTTAAACCTACACCTTCTAAAAAAGCCACTTCTTGAGGCACTTGCATTACTTTTGCTAGCCCTGCACCAATGCTCAAAAGAATAATTATTGCCGTTAATATTTTGATTGTTATTTTCATATTAGATGCTACCAAAAAGTTTTGCTTTCGACTGGTTAGTTTATTGTTATTAACTCATTTATAAATTAAGAACCATAACTACAGCGCTAGATGGGCACAACTCATTAAATTGTTTAGTGGCTTTTATGGAGCTTGGGACATCATCTCTATTGCAAGAAGTGAACCCAAGTCGCTTGAAATATTGACTAGCCGTTGTAGTTAAAAGATAAAACCGGTTTATACCAGAGTCCTTGGCTTTAGTTTTTACCAAGTTAAATATTTGCTCAGCAATACCTTGGTTTTTATGACTCTGCCTAACGGCAAAAGAACGCAGAAGACCTAAATTACCGCAGGTTTCGAAAGCACCAACTCCGGCAATCATATTATTGTTTTCAGCGACAATAAAGTTACTGATGTGATCTTTAAAGTCACTTGTAGGAAGCTCATAGGTTTCTAGTAATTCTAGAATTTTTGTCAAATCGGATAAATGTGCTTGTTTATATTTCAATGTTTTGACCTCGTGAATTCTCTATATTTAAAGAAGACACTTGAGCTCACTGGATTTTTCACGCAGCGGTTTGTTATAGGTTAGACAGTGGCTGCCATAATATTTTTTAATTGACCTATGGGTTTTTGCCTTTCATTCACTAGTAAATCATCATTAATTTTTAGTACCACTATTTTTAGAAGGTCGGTAGTGCTTTCAACTTCTATCATTTCTTTTAATAAAATCACTTCTTCTTCTAGGTAGCGACCTTTAAGGGATATCCTTTTTTGCGCGACGCCTGTTGCTAGGTCAGATTTTAAAAATCTTGAAATATTATTTGATGAAATTTTATTATTTGATAATGCGTGTATATAATATTTCATTATATTAGAAACGAACTCAGTACCGCCACCCAATTTATCACTAGCTAAATTAAGGATATCGATCATGTGCGCAGGAACACGGCTCTCTAATGACTTTCGTTGTTTTTCTAACTGCTTTTTAACAACAGGAGTAGATTGATGTGGTAAAACTACTACAGAATCACAAGCATTACATACACCGACAAGTACATTTTTTACAATCCCAGAACCATCATTGAAAGGTGTATCTCTTAATTGAAACGTTACATCTTGAAATGACTTGCAAGAATTACAAGCGGCTTTTGTAGTGTCACCAACTTTTAATATTTTCATGATTAGCCTCGCTTATTCATGGACGCTGATAAATACGCAGTCTGGTTCAGTAAAGTACCATTTGATGTACCAGTCTTGACCAGAATAGTTGGTCTTTATGAGATGTACATCTATTTCCGCATCACAATGATGTGAACTGCWGGAATAGGTGTTGCCTTTGGCTCTACCAATAATARTTGTGATTTGGCTTATTGAAATAGCACCAGTAGAAAGTAAGTTTTTGACATCTATGTCGTTACGCACTTCATGGAGGACGTGCCCATTGTTCAAACACTCAATAACCTTACTTTTTACTTCTCTAAAAGCCATTTTATTCCCTTAACATGTATTGTACGACAGATATCGTACATGTCAAGCTTTTAACTCTAACAAGTTATTACCAATACTGAGCGAATTAATTCAAAAGTACAAATTAAACATAAGCCTATGATAGAATCCCTGAAAATATAGTACGTATTCAATATTTCTTGGAGAACCAATGAATTTCACAGGTACAGACAAATATATCGCTACCGATGACCTGCAAATGGCGGTAAATGCGGCCAAAACTCTTGAACGTCCTTTATTGATAAAAGGCGAACCTGGAACCGGTAAAACCATGCTTGCGGAAGAGGTTGCAGATTCTCTTGGAATGAGATTAATTCAATGGCATATCAAATCCACCACTAAGGCACATCAGGGACTTTATGAGTATGATGCGGTTTCGCGTCTTAGAGATTCTCAATTAGGTGACGAGTCCGTCAATGATATTTCGAATTACATCAAAAAAGGTAAACTTTGGGAGGCTTTTGGCGCTGATGAACAAGTCGTTTTATTGATTGATGAAATCGATAAAGCTGATATTGAGTTTCCCAATGATTTRTTGCAAGARCTCGATAAAATGGAGTTTTATGTGTATGAAACYGGTGARRTRATYAARGCAAAAAAYCGRCCAATTATYATCATCACATCAAACAATGAAAAAGAATTACCTGACGCATTTTTGCGTCGCTGTTTCTTTCATTACATTAGCTTTCCCGATAGAGAAACCATGCAACGGATCGTTGATGTGCATTACCCAAACATTAAAGCTGATTTATTAACCGAAGCVTTAGATATTTTCTTTAARGTRAGAGATGTTCCAGGTTTAAAAAAGAAGCCTTCAACTTCCGAGCTAATTGATTGGTTGAAGTTAWTACTCGCCGATGATATTCCTGATGAAGTATTAAAAAATCGYGATCCAACTAAAGCYATTCCACCTTTRTATGGTGCRYTRYTAAAGAACGAGCAAGATGTTCATTTGTTAGAACGWTTAGCYTTTATGGTTCGTMGMGAAAANNKYKWKAWAWAGAAGNTNMWKGRRMWTAAARYTCAGNYATGTTAATTAATTTCTTTTTTCTRTTAAAAAAAGYAGGYATTCCWGTCTCWATTAARGAGCTTYTAATYYTATTAGAAGCRCTTCAAKCTCGTTTRGCTTTTTGTAGTTTGGATGACTTTTATTCRCTCGCTCGTCTTTGTATGGTTAAAGATGAGAAGTTTTTTGATCGCTACGACCGCGCTTTTGCTGCACACTTTAAAGAGCTCGATAATCTAGAAGATATTCTMGAAGCGTTGATCCCTGAAGACTGGTTACGCTCTGAGTTTATGAAGCATCTTAGTGATGAAGARAAAGCTAARATTGAATCYCTAGGCGGACTGGAAAAATTACTMGAAACTTTTAAAGAAAGAYTRGAAGAACAAAAAGAGCGTCATGCCGGTGGAAACAAATGGATYGGYACRGGCGGCACTTCKCCWTTTGGACATAGTGGTTATCAYCCTGAGGGAATTAGAGTTGGCGGTGAAAGYMGAAATAAAAGCGCRGTKAAAGTTTGGGAAAAACGTCAGTTTAARGAYTTGGAYGACARTATAGARTTAGGYACAAGAAAYTTAAAAGTYGCYTTAAGRAAAYTACGMAAATTTGCTCGYAGTGGSGCAGARGAAGARYTMGACCTYGATGATACSATTGCATGYACSGCTAAGAAYGCTGGTTATTTAGATATTAAAATGRTKCCWGARCGTCAYAAYGCMATCAARGTWTTRATATTYTTTGATGTRGGKGGWTCRATGGATCCTTTTGTTAAARTRTGYGARGAATTATTTTCKGCCTGTAAAACYGAATTTAAACAYTTAGARTTTTTCTATTTTCATAATTTTATTTATGACAGTGTTTGGAAAAAHAATTCMAGAMGATAYACAGAAAAAACATYATTAACAGAYGTATTRAGAACCTTTACAAAAGACTATAAAGTCATTTTTGTTGGTGAYGCSTCTATGGCTTCCTATGAGATYTCTCATMGAGGCGGAAGTRTTGAATACATGAATGAAGAAGCRGGTTATGTTTGGATGCAACGYNTTAAAGSYGKWTTTNAATAAAGTRATTTGGYTAAACCCTGTWRAAGAAAAATATTGGAATTACACTCAAAGTATCGGCATGGTAAAACAATTAGTAGAAGATGAGATGTTTCCGTTATCAGTTAAAGGCTTAGAGCGGGGAATATCCTCTCTTAGCAAATAAAAGGTATATAAAGAATGAAAAGATTAGTGCTCCCGATTGCTTGTGCACTCTTTATCTGTGCATGTCAAAATCAAGAACCACCTGTAATTCAAGAAAAACAAAACACTAAATCCGAAGATTTACGAATTGAAAAACAAAAATTAGATAAGTTAGTAGCCGACTACAACGAAGAATTCCTTACTCTTCATCCCGTTGCGGGGACTTTTCAAAGCCGAAGCGAATTTAATGATAAATTCGGTCTACCAATTGGACAAAAAAGTCGTGACTTAGAAAAACAATTTACCCGAAAATACTTAAAAGCGATTAGTAATATTGATGTTAATAAACTCGATCATCAATCGAAATTAACTTACGACATTTTTAAAAGTAGTCGGGAATCTTCTATAGAAAGTGAAAAATTCCCTTTCCATCTAATGCCAATTAATCAAATGGCTGGCGCACACAATTTTTTTGCCACACTAGGTTCTGGCGCATCAGCTCAACCATTTAATAATGAAGAAGACTACCGCAACTTTATAAAAAGAAGTAAAGGCTTTGCGATTTGGATGGAGAGTATTATTCCAGCGATGAATGATGGTATTGAAGCTAATGTTGTATTGCCACAGTCAATATTAGAAAAACTGATCCCACAATTAAAAACACACATGGTTAAGGATATAAAAGATAGCGTTTTCTATAAACCTTTATTAGATTTGCCGAACGGACTGAATGCCGAGCGGAAGTCGAAATTAATCGCTGATTATGAGAGAAGTATCAAGGAAACATTAATTCCCGTTTATACAAAAGTATATAACTTTCTTGAAAATGACTATAAGAAATATGCTCGAAAAAGTGTTGGTCTATCACAGCTTCCTAACGGAAAAGCTTGGTACGAATATATGATTAAAACCCACACCACGCTACCATTAACTGCTGAAGAGATTCATAAGTTTGGACTCTCAGAGGTGGCTCGAATATTAGCGGAAATGAAAAAGGTAAAGGAACAAGTATCATTTGAGGGTGACATGCCTGAATTTTTCGAATTTCTAAGGACAGATGACCAGTTTTATTTTGAAGAGGCATCGCAATTGGTAAAAGCTTATGAGGATACTAAGATAAAGATTGACGCCACTTTACCAAAGCTATTTGAAGTGTTTCCAAAAGCAGATTATGTTGTTAAACCTGTTCCAGATTTTCAGGCTGCTTCTTCTGCAGGAGCATATTACGAATCACCAGCACCCGACGGTTCTCGACCAGGCGTATTCTATATAAATACTTATAACTTACGTTCACAGCCTAAATTTTTGATGGAAACTTTATCCATTCATGAAGCAGCTCCGGGACATCATTTTCAAATTGCCATACAACAAGAAGTCAAAGGTTTACCTGATTTTAGAAAGTTTGGTGGCTACACCGTTTTCAACGAAGGTTGGGCGCTCTATGCGGAAAGCTTAGGAAAAGAGTTAGGGTTATTTTCCGATCCATACATGTGGTACGGTCGTTTAGTTGACGAACAACTTCGCGCAATGCGCTTAGTCGTCGATACAGGGTTACACGCCTATGGATGGAGCCGAGAAAAAGCGATTGATTACATGATAGCTAATTCCTCAATGGCTCGATCCGATGTTGAGGCCGAAGTCGAGCGCTATATTGTTATTCCGGGACAAGCATTAGCCTATAAAATAGGGCAAAGAAAAATTCGTCAACTTAGGACAAAAGCAGAAAATAGTTTAGAAGAAAAATTTGATATAAAGAAATTTCATACACAGTTGTTAATCGATGGAAGTTTGCCAATGCCAACTCTAGAGAAAAAAATCTATCTGTGGATAGAATCTCAGAAATAGTTTATTTATTCCGATACGTTTTTATTGGGTAAAAGCAAGGTAACTTTTAAACCTCCATTTTTGCGATTACTAATTAATATTTTTCCGCCATGCGCTTCGACAATTTCTCGACATAAAGGCAAGCCCAATCCGGTTCCGCCGGATCGTGTTGAGTAGAAAGGTAAAAGCGCATTACTTAAATTTTTCTCTGTCATTCCTTTACCGCGATCTCGAACAATAATTTCATATTCATTTGAATTCACTTTGACCGATAGAGAGACTTCATATTCTCTTGATCCTGATTCTAGTGCGTTTTTTACAAGGTTTATAATCGCTTGTTGTAATTGAGAAGGATCACAATAAATACTTCCACAACCTCCTTCACATTTCAGTTTAAAGGTTTTAATTTGTTGAATGCTTTCGAAAAATGGCAAAGTTTCGACGATACTAAGTTGAGGTTTTGGTAGTCTTGCAAACTCAGCATATCCCTCAATAAACATTTGCAAGTACCGCGCTCTTTCTCCCATCGTATCAAATATTGTTGCCAATTTTTCTTCACCTTGTCTGTCACAAAGCGTTCTTCCTGAATGCGCTAGTGATGTTATCGGCGCTAAAGAATTATTAAGCTCGTGACTAATTAGTCTAATCACTTTTTTCCAAGTGCTAACTTCTTGTCGACTAATTTCTTTAGTAATACTCTTGAATAGATATAATTGATGCTTACGACCATTCAATAAAAATTGATTTTGAGTCAAATGGTAAGTTTCATTTGTTATACTTGTTTCGCTAGCTCCTTGTTTAGTGGCGGTAAATAATCCACTTAAACCTGAATTTACTGCGAGCGAAAATGACTCCGACTGTTTCGCTAACAAGTCATTAAATTTTAGTCCATTGATAGAAACACCATCGTACAATAAAACTCTAGCAGCACTATTACTATAAATAATAGCGCCAGTATCATCAATTAGAACTAGAGATAAAGGTGTCGTCTGAATAACGGTGTCTAACAGTAACTCTCTTTGATATAAGTGTATTCTTTCGTCCCTAAGTACCGCACCAACCTTATTATAAACGGCAACGAGATCCCCTAATTCATCATTTCTTGTTTTAGCAATGGATATACTAAAATCATTGTCCAAAAAATTCTGAAAGCCATCATTCAACGCCATTAAAACTTTATTCAACGGAGCCATATAAGAATGAACAATTATTAAAGTGACTGGAATAACTATGGCAATAGATAAAAGGCTAGAAAGAAAAACATCTTCTAACCAGAGAGTTAGAGAGCTAACAATAAAAGTAATCACTAGAATCACGATGACTAGCAGTATTGAAATTTGAGCTTCTAGACTGAGTTTAATCTTCAAAATAAAATCTATCGTTGCGCGTGTAAGAAAACTAGAATTATTGTTATGATCTGGTCTTGAGTTTAAACTTTATCTCTTGGGATAGCGAATTTATCCATTCGTCTATATAGCGACTGTCGACTAAGACCTAGCTGTCTAGCGGTTTGTGATATATTGTTTTTATTATGTCGTAACGCTTCTATTAACGATTGCTTGTCCGGTTCATTTGAATCCCTAACTTCAATTGTTTTGTCCTGCGATACAGGCAATCCAAGATTCTCGCGAGTGATATGTTTGTTGGTAGCTAATAAACTTGCTCGTTTCATCACGTTTTCTAGCTCTCTAACATTGCCCGGCCATGGGTGCGCTTGAAGCCCATCTTCAGCTTCTGTTGATAGCGTTGTATCTGAAGGCATAAAAAATAAAGCTAAAGGTAAAATGTCATCAATGCGATCGGATAAACTAGCCACTTTAATCTCTATAACGTTCAGCCGGTAATATAGATCTTCTCTAAAGTTTCCCTGTTTAATTTCTTCGAGTAAATTGGCATTCGTGGCACTTATTACCCTTACATTAACTTTTCTCGTTTGCGAACTTCCTAAGCGTTCAAACTCTCCCGTTTGAAGAACTCTTAACAACTTTACCTGACCAGACAAGGGTAAATTACCAATTTCATCTAAAAAAAGTGTACCGCCGTCGGCTGCTTCAAATCGACCAATGCGTTTTTTATGTGCGCCTGTAAAAGCGCCAGCTTCCGCACCAAATAATTCCGCTTCCAATAATTCCGAAGGTAACGCACCGATATTAACTTTGATGAAAGGTTTATCATTAACAGATGAGTTAGCCTGAATAGTTTCGGCTATTTTTTCTTTTCCACACCCATTAGGTCCGGTAATCAATACTGAAATATCGGCATGAGCAATTTGTGTTGCCATTGTTAAAGTTTGCAACATCGATTCACTATTAAAGACAGTCCCACATAAATCAAATTTTTGTGCGAGTGATTGATGTTTTTTAGATTTTTGGCTCAACATTAGATTCGTTTGCTCGCGCAATTGACCTAGTTCAATTAAGTTTTTAACACTCGCCACTAACTTCGAATCATCCCAAGGTTTAGTCAGATAATCACTCGCGCCTATGCGAACTAATTCAACCGCCGTTTCTAAACTACCCCATGCGGTCAGTAGTATGACCGGCAAGTCAGGGTTTGATTGTTGAATTTGTTTAAACAAGCTCACACCTTCTTCACCTGAAGTTGTATCTTCAGTAAAGTTCATATCCTGAATAACTAAATCGATCTTTTTTGTTTGCAAAAAGATCAATCCCTGCTTTGGGCTATCGGCATGTAACGTTTCGATATCATGCAGTGAAAACAGAACATCTAACGCTGTTGCTATGCCGTAATTATCATCTATGACTAAGATACGGTTCATTAGATTGATTCCACTCTTTTTACTTTCAAGTTAATTAACATTTTTGTTAGATGCTTTGAGTTGCTACTGCTGGCGAAACATTGGATGCTTTTTGCGCTGGTACCCAAACAGCCACAACTCCAACAATTAACATCACAACAATGCCTAAAGGATAATAATACCAGTCAATTGGCGGTATATTAAATGTTTGAGCCAAGTACATACTGAAAGATATTGCGATTAGTGTTCCAACGACCAGTCCAATCGAAGTAATCAATATATTTTCTGTAATAAAATAGCGTTGAATATCTATTTTTCGAGCGCCTAACGCGCGCCGAGTCCCAATTTGTTTAATCCGTTGATTAACATTAAAGCTTACGATACCAACAATACCTAACAGTGTAATTAATATTAATAGTATCACTACAGTCCAAAGAATTTTAGTCATCGCATAATCATCGCTATAACTTCGTCGTTTTATTTCCTTTAATGTTCGAATACCGGTGATTACCCGATTTGAGTTTCTATCTAATAATATCTTTTCAACACCGCCCAAAAATTCGGATACTTGTGATTTTTCTACTCTAACCGCAATTTTAATAAAACTAGAAAGTCTAATAGAAGGTAAAATCAAATTATCCATAAATTGAGTGGAACTTGGCCATGGACCAGCCAATGTTTCTATAATTCCAACAATCGTCGCGCTAGTACCCCAAAAATAGATTTGACTACCTAAAGCGTTATTATCTGGATACAGTCTATCGGCTAAAGATTGAGTGATCATAACCACTTTTGGCTCAACAAATTCTGCAGTGTAAGTTACATCATCAGTATTAAAATTTCTTCCAGAGGCTAACTTAGAACCAAAAGTATTTAGCATATGAGAATCGCCACGAAAAATACCAGAGCCTACATCTTCATCCCTCTCAGCTCCATCTTCGGTAGCAGCAACCGTTGAGGAGCTACCACTTCCACTAAGAGGAACCATATTGGTTATTACCGCATCAATTACGCCTGGCGTGTTTCGTAATAATTCGATATCTGCTTTAAAATTATGCTCTAAATCATAATTTTCACCAAACGGATTAACGTTAAACGCTATTAATTCGCTCTCAGCTAATCCTGTTTCTCGATTCATTAAATCAATACGCTGTTTAATAATACTAATTGAATTAACCACTACCGCAAAAGTAATAGCGATCTGTAAAACCATAAGAAATGTTGAGCTTTTGTGTCTTTTCAATGCACTCAGTATGGGTCTTATTTCKWAYAKNTYTWATYTCYWRYNTRTSTNTYTCMWMWMRWTTMKTTMWAAGYGATNAAYTATTGTATYTTYARATATACGGAWGGRTTRGTTTTGCARATWATCCATGCYGGATACATTCCWGCTAAAACACTAGAGATAATTGCAATTGTTATGGAACCGATCATAAGTGTTATATCCATTTCAACGAGGCTGTTATAATCACTATAGAGAGATTTCACTCCCATTAATCCAACTTGACTCAAGCATAAACCTAGCAATCCTCCCGCTAAACCTATCATCCCCACATCCACTATATGTTGAAAAAAAATAGTTCTTCTACTCGCTCCCAAAGCACGTCGAACACCAATTTCTGGTGCACGGTTCATAAACTTTGAAAGCAACAAACCAAGAGTATTTATCATGCAAACAACTAAAAACATTAAGGCTAATCCAACTAGAATACTATTATCACTTGAAACAACCTTGTTGTAGTTTAGCCATTGAGTCACATTTTTCAGTGAAACACTGGCATTTTCATGAGTAAATCTTTCTAATTTTTTTTGCTCGCTGATATATCCATTAATCCAATCTATATACTCTTCCTTTTGCTTCAAAGTGTTTAGCTCTACCCAGTATTGATTCCACAGCCTCTCAGAACGAAGTATATCTTGATAGGTGTTGATTATTTCTTCTTTCCAGCCATTATTATTTCCCCAACTTGGCAGCTCTAAAACAGGTAAAAGTGAGAAGGGTAGGAATAGGCGCTCCGACGAATTAAAACTCCCATTATTTAAATCATAGAATCGTGGCGTCGGTTGCCAGTCATCAATAACACCAACAACGGTAAATAGATTTCCTTCCAAATTTATTTCTCGTCCGACACTATTCTCACCACTAAATATTTTTTCATTTAACTCTTTACCGATCACTACAACATTTCTAGGGCTAACATCAACAGTCTTATCCCAAACTTCACCATAAACAAATAAAATTTTGAACATTGCAAAAAAATCGCTATCAATCGCTCTCGCCGACTCAATAAAAGGTGTTTGATCTGCTTTTTCTGGAATTATGGAAAAGCCGGTTGCGACACTTCTCGTTTTTCTTGTTGGAATATCTGATTGTTGTAAATTCATTGCATCTTGATAAGTAACTTGATACGGAAATTCGTCATCCACTCTTGAGTTGCCAATTCCTTCACCATAGGTATAAAGTTGAACATGGAACAACTCACCGCTTTTACTTGGTATCGGGTCTTTTCCCATAAGATAGTTAACCGTTAAAACCGTCATGCTAACGCCAATTCCCATTCCAATTGCGACCACCATTAACATAGTAATCATGGGTGTTCTTTTGATGCTCAACCAAGATAGTTTTAAATAGTAGGCAAACATATAATTCTCCTATGCGCTAACGATTTCAGATTCAGTAACATTTAGTACCGGTTGCAACTGTTGGTAATCACTTACTTGCCCATCAACAATATGAATATTTCTTTGTGCTCGTCTTGCCAATTCAGCATCATGAGTTACCATGATTACGGTTGTTCCTTGCTGATTAATTTCTTCTAATAATTGCATCACTTGACGCGCCATTAATGAATCTAAATTTCCTGTTGGTTCATCCGCTAACAAAAATCGTGGCTCGCCTGCTAATGCTCTAGCGATAGCAACTCTTTGTTGTTGTCCACCTGAAAGTTGTGATGGAAGATGTTTCATTCTAGCGGAAAGTCCCACTCTTTCTAGCGCGGCTTCAATGCGCTGTTTTCTGTCTTTCGCACTAAATCGTCGATAACGTAACGGGACGTCAACGTTATCAAATAAATTGAGATCTGGAATTAAATTGAAACTCTGAAAAATGAACCCAATTTTTTCGTTTCGCAATTGTGAGCGCTGATTATCATTCAGTTGACTGACATCTTTACCGTCTAACGTATAGCTTCCGCCATCAAAAGTTTCTAGCATTCCTGTAATATTTAAAAAGGTGGTTTTGCCCGATCCCGATGGCCCAGTAACTGCCACAAATTCGCCTTCATTAACTTCTAAACTAAAATCTCTTAATGCATGAGTTTCTACTAAGTCGGTTCGAAATACTTTTTTGATATTATTCATTATTAACATGGTTGCTTTCCTCGTAAATTTAAGCCTTTAAAATTATTTAGTTTAGATTTAATTTCTTTGCGTCATTAACAAAATCAGTATTAGAAATGATGACACTTTGACCTTCCATAAGACCTGAAATAATTTCTACTTTTGATATGCTCCTTGAGCCTAACTTTACATCGGTCAATGTCGCCCGATTTTCTTCGATCACAAATACTTTTAGTCCACTATGATGCTGAATAAATGAACCTCGTGGCAGATACAATACGTTATTTTTTTGTTCCAAAATAACACGACTCGTGACTCTTTGGTTTTGTTTAATACCTGGAGGAGGGGACTGTATAAAAGCTACTCGACCTTTCACGACATTATTTGTCACCTCAGGGGAAATGGTAATAATCTCAGCGTCGTAATCTTGCTGGTTGTATTTAACTTTCACCAGCATTCCAATCCCTAACTCATCAGCATAGGATTCTGGAATATCGATTTCTACTTGAAAAGCTGATAGATCCACAATAGTCAATAGTGCTTGATTAACGGATACCGCAGATTTTTGCTCAACAGACCAAGAGCCTACGATTCCGGAGACTGGCGCCTTGATAGTCAGCTCGCTAACTAATCGTTCAGTATTTTCAACCAATAATCGATGTTGGTTCAACTCTGACTGCCGTGCTTGTAATTCAAAAACTAAATTTWCATTYTMKAANTMARCKASTTTAAYYKMWWWGTMATRTTTWWRYWKAGAACGCTTTAAATCATCTAACGCTTTTTCATAATCCAGCTGACTTACGGCTTGGATTTTTATAGATTTTTCTGCTCGACGTTTTTCTCTCTTTGCAGCATTTAAAATGACCGCCTCCAATTTAATTTGTTGTTCACTTTTAATTTTTGCTTGTTTTGTTGCAATTTTCTGACGCTCATATTCAATATCTAAACTGATTAGTTTAGCTTTCTCTTGTTGAAGTTGGTTTATCAATGTTGGACTAGCCACTTTTACAACAATATCACCTTGTTTTACTATTTCGCCGGGATTAAATAATAACGTTACCGTTCCAACCGATGGAGAGTAAAGCTTCGGACTATTGGCTGCGACAATATTGCCTTGTAACGAAATATCACGAACAAATAATCCTTTTTCAACCACACCAATTCTCAAACGAGAACGATCGACCGACTGATCAGTTGACGCCCAACTTGAAATCAGTGAGTAAACGATATAACCCAAAACCAATACGATAGTAGCCGCACCTATTAATTTAGTAGGTCCTGTTTGAGATTTTGCTAAAATCACATCTTGTGATGATGTATCTTGAATCATAGTTTTTCGCTTTATAGCTATTAGTTTGATGGTGCTCTTATTTATAGATAAAGCGAATTGTGTGCCAGATTTTTTTATTTTCTAACTCATTGATAAATAAATTCTTTTTTACTTTTCGCATATGAATTTCGTWAKRAKMTKYWAAWRRAMAATRWMMSACMTWKWWAYRYKKAYWNCAKMGNGWCAMNATTGCTTTCAATTTTTTAAAGATGATATTTATTCAGTCATCTTTAGAAAAAGGTCAAAAGAGCTTTAAAACATATACTCTTTATAACAAGCGATTATAAGAAGTGTGAAATAATCACTAACCGATCAAATAATTTGATTACGCAGTGATTTTTGTTTAATGTAGATAGACTAAGCGCAAAAACCAATTTATTGATTGGTTAAGTACTAAGTCCCATCAAAACCGTGACGGAGTTCACACTATACGACCTATCGGATCTAATTGTTGTTTTGATTTAACCCTAAATATATTTTAAAAATTAAATATTTATGGTTAAAAACCAGTTTTGGATCAGTAAGGTTATTTTCGATTGTTAGATATCGCTTAACCTTCACTCCCGAGATTATTACATAGTCATTCTTGTAAACTAACGTTATAAACGGAGTAAAATATGAGCAACACAAAACCAGGTTCAGAAAATAAGTCTTTTTTTGCGAGCAAAAAAGAAATCCCGACTTCAAGTACTGCCAACTCCCCAACTACAGGATTGCCTTCAAGCTCTTCTGCGACTGGTTCATCTACAGAGTCATCAACCACAAGTGCTCAAACTCAAGTAAATCAAGTTAAAGAAACCATTGCTAGCGGAAGCTCAGTACTTGGAAAAAATATAAGGTTTCGCGGTGAATTAATAGGTACTGAAGATCTACATATAGAAGGCGTTGTAGAAGGTGTCGTTATCATGAAAGGCCATAACCTTTCTATTGGTGAAGAAGGCGTGCTTAATGCCAATGTACATGCTCAAAACCTCACCATTCACGGCAAACTTACCGGAGACGTGCTTGCTGACGAACTAATTCAAGTAAAATCTACAGCCGTTGTTAAAGGCAACTTGACTGCTCCAAGAATTCAATTAGACGATGGCGGTAAGTTCCGTGGTTCAATGGATATGACAGATACCGATCAAGAAAAGAAAGATCGTCTCAATGATTTTAAGCAAAAATTAATTCACCCCCATTTACCTAAAACAGGTGATCGCGTAAAAGCTCAAGATAATAATTCCGATAAAGATTCTGGAAAACCGAACTTTAACAAAAAATAATATCGTCTACTTTTAGCTTGTCATAGTTACCCTCTAGTATTAACATGACAGGCTAAAAAAATAAGAGAGCTATCGTGTCAGATCATTATTCTTCTGCATTAGCCAGTTTGGTTGAAGAAATAAGCCACGGCAAAAGTATTATTCTTGATCTTGGTTCGACAGAAACAGGCTCCACTAAAGTATTTTTAGATTTGAGATGCAATTGTTATGTTGAAGATCTTAATGAGTTATTACAAGAAATATCCTCTGATAATCCTAGCCGGTTTGATCTATTAGAAGCGCACCTATTAGATAAACCTGATGGATTAAAGTTTGACTATGTTCTCTGTTGGGATCTGTTAAATTATATAGACAAAGATTTACAAACCCACCTGTTTAATTTACTTGCCCCTCACTTCAAAGAAGGCACACTCCTTCATACAATGCGTTATACAAGTGAAAAGATGCCATCAAGTCCTGGTCAGTTTCAAATCCGTAAAGATTTAAATTTTTCTATGGAAAAAAACATTTCCGATAAAATGATTAAAACACCCATTTTATCAACCATTCAACTTTTAAAAAATATGGGTGATTTTACTTTACGTTCCACTATTATGAACCAACAAGGAATGCGCGGAGATATCATTGAATATTTATTTGATTACGGTGAAGTAGCTGCACTACGAAACCTGAAAAAAAATAACATGGCTGAAAAATCTAAATACTCTAGCCAAAAGCTTGTATTTAGCAACGTCATTATGAACGGCTTAAAAGAATCTTTAAACCAATTAAAAGTGATCGAAAATTCAAGTGTTCTGGAGATTGGTAAAAAAGGAGGGCGCTCTCTTAAAATACTAAATACTCTGACCGAACATCTTTATGTTGAAGATATTTATTCATCGCTAATATGGCAAAAGAAGATCAATAATAACGCACCTAGCTTTAGTCAAAACGCGTTAAATTTTAAAGCTGACGAGTTCTTTAATTTGATTTTACTTTGGGATATTGTCAGTATTTTACATCCAGCTCAGTTTGGAGCATTCCTTTTAGCCATACGCACCCATTTGAGGGTCGGAGCCAAGCTCCATTTGCTTTTACCTATAAACTCAAAGGCTCCAGAAAAACCGCCAGAATACGAAATAAATCCAGACTTTAGCGTTTCTGTTCGAGGTGAAATTCAAGGCAATCAAACGCGAACCATTACTACAATGACCCAGTTAACTAAGCTACTTCCTGGTTTTAAAATGAGCTCATTTCAATTTGAAAAATTTTCAGATAAAGATAAGTTTTTAGAGTGCGTATTTGAATTAATTGAATGAGGTATTACTGAAGGTTAGTTTTATTTGATAGTCGCTCATCGCAGTTTTTAATTATTTTCACTTTCTCAAATTCACTCGCAGAATGCCAGCCAACAATTTCATCAATATGTCTGAAGCATCCTAAACAAATATCTTCATCATCTAGGCAACAATTACTTATACATGGAGAGCGAACGGCTTCTTGATTGGTCRTTAACTCCTCCAAAAATCAGGAGAAAACAACACTAACAAAGTAAAGATTTCTAGTCGACCAAATAACATCGCGATTGAAAGCACCCACTTTGACAAATCACTCAAACCAGAATAGTTAGCAGCTACATCCCCGAGACCAGGTCCTAAATTATTCATACAAGCGGCAACTGCAGAAAAGGCGGTTACCTGATTTTCACCATCAGCCATTAAAATTAACATAAAAATAAAAAATAAAACAACATAAGCAGAAAAGAAACCCCAAATTGCTTCAACAATTTTTTCAGGTATTACTTTACTACCTAGTCTAATTTTCAAAATTGCATTGGGGTGAATAAGGCGAGCAACTTCTCTAGCTCCCTGTTTAAATAATAAAATAATTCTAATAACTTTCATTCCCCCACCGGTTGAACCGGCACAACCTCCCACAAAACTAACAAACAATAGTAATACCGGTAAAAATATTGGCCACGCAGAAAAATCTGTAGTCGCAAAACCGGTGGTAGTTCCGATTGAAATGGTATGAAAAATTGATTTAACTAAGGCTTCTGAAAACTGAAAGTAATCATGAGAAACTAAAATTGCTGTAGAAATAATGGTAATAACAAAAAAGATAGCGCTATAGACTTTAAACTCTGCATCCTGAAAATAACTATCTAAACTCAACCCCCTAACTGCAACAAAATGAAGTGAAAAATTGACGCCCGCTACAAACATAAAAAAACTACAGATTAATTCAATGTTAGTACTTTCAAACCAACCTATACTCGCATCATGGGTGGAAAAACCGCCAATAGCGACGGTTGAAAAACTGTGTCCAATCGCATCAAAAAGTTCCATTCCAGCACCCCAGTAACTAAGCGCGCAAATCACCGTTAAACCAAAATAGATATACCATAACGCTTTTGCTGTTCCTGCAATTCTTGGTGTTAATTTGGCGTCTTTTACTGGCCCTGGAGTTTCTGCACGATAAAGTTGCATACCCCCTATTCCTAACATTGGTAATACAGCAACGGCTAAAACGATAATTCCCATCCCACCCATCCATTGCAATTGTTGTCGGTAAAAAAGAATGGAGTGAGGTAAAGAATCGATACCTGAAATGACTGTGGCACCGGTCGTAGTTAGTCCAGAAAACGATTCAAACACGGCATCGGCAACACCAAAATTTAACGAAGGATCCATTGCTAAATAGAGCGGTAAGGCGCCCATAAAACTTAAGCCGCCCCAAAATAGAATCACCACTAAAAATCCATCGCGAGTTCGTAATTCGCCACTGGCATTTTTTCTGGGTAGATATAAACTCAGACCTAAAAAGAGACTCACTAGAAACGCTGTAAAAAAAGCGATACCGCCACCATCTTTATAAAACAAAGAAATTGCAATCGGTGGCATCATCGCCAGACTAAAAATCATTAGCAGGATTCCAAGAATTCTAATAATCACTTGTTTTTGCATATGAGCTAGCCAGTTTCTTAATCGTTAAAAGAGTGAGTGATACTATAAGTTAAATGCTAAATGTTAAAAGAAAGTAAGATCAACTTGAAATAATCTTTCCACTTCGCCCACATGTTTTTTATCAACTAAAAATAGAATAATATGATCATCCGTTTGTACCACGATATTATGGTGAGCAATAATCACTTGTTCACCGCGTACGATTGCACCAATAGTCGTTCCTTTTGGCAATGGAATATCACCTATGGCTTTTCCAACAACCTTTGAAGTATCTTCCGTTCCATGTGCGACGGCTTCCATTGCTTCTGCTGCGCCTCGCCGTAAGGTATAAACATTGGAAACATCTCCTCGCCTAATGTGTGTTAACAAACTGCTAGTTGTCGTATGTTGAGGTGAAATAGCAATATCAACCTCTTTGCCCTGTAAAATATCGGTATAAGCACTATTATTAATCAACACCATGGTTTTTCTTGCTCCCATACGTTTAGCCAGCATGGCTGACATGATGTTCGCTTCATCCTTATTAGTCACCGCAATAAAAACATCCATGTGGTCAATATTTTCTGCGAGTAGTAGCTCCTTGTCACTAGCATTACCATGCAAGACCATTGCATCATCTAAATGATCACTGATGGTCAGCGCACGTTTTGCATCTGCTTCTATTAATTTGACAGAATAGTTTTCTTCTAGTTTTTTTGCTAAACCTAAACCAATATTGCCACCACCTACTATCATTATTTTTTTGTAGGGTTTTTCAAGCTCTTGAAGCTCTCCCATTATTTGTCTTATGTGGTTGCTTTCGGCAATAAAAAACACCTCATCATCCGCTTCAATGACTGTATCACCCGTTGGAACAATCGCTTTGCCTCGCCTAAAAATAGCCGCCACTCTCGCTTCAATATTCGGCATATGTGAACGAAGAGTTGAAAGCGTGTTACCCACTAATAATCCGCCGTAATAGGCCTTTACCGCTACTAAACGAACCAATCCATTAGCAAAGTCCATCACCTGAAGTGCACCAGGGTTTTCGATCAATTGATAAATATGTTTGACGACTAATTGCTCCGGGCTAATTACAACATCAACGGGCAAATTATCAGTATTAAATAATTTCTTTTTCTCTTTTAAATATTCAGGAGAACGTATCCTCGCAATTTTAGTCGGGGTATTAAAGACTGAATAAGCTACCTGACAAGCCATCATGTTGGTTTCATCACTGTTAGTTACAGCGATCAACATATCAGCATCTTCTGCCCCAGCTTGCCTTAAAATATTGGGATGTGATCCATATCCAACGATTGTTCTGAGATCCAGATGATCCTGTAATACTCGTAATTTCTTTGGACTCGTATCTATCAGAGTAATGTCATGATCTTCACCTGCAAGACTAATCGCGAGAGTACCTCCAACTTGTCCTGCTCCAACAATGATTATTTTCATAACAATACTCGGGTGACTGTTTGATTAATTTTGATCGCTAGAACCTAAATTTTTTTCTAAACCACAAAAATAAAATCCATCCATTTGCATTTGACCGGGAAATATTTGATAGCCAAAATCAGTAACAGATTTTTGCTTTAACGCTTGATGGGCTTTAAGTGGCATATCAAGAAGTTTAGCTCTATTATTCTCAAAAAATTGTTTAATTTGATCTTCATTTTCTACTTTAAAAACTGAACAGGTCGCGTAAACTAATTTACCGCCTGGTTTTAACATTTGCCAAGCTGAATTTAGAATTTCACATTGTATTTTAACTAACGGTTCCATGTCCGTTTTTTTACGGTGTATTTTGATATCAGGGTTTCTTCTAATCACGCCACTGGCAGAGCAAGGAACATCAATTAAGATCCGGTCAAAAAGTTCGCCATTCCACCAATCCTGATAATCCAAAAAATCCACATTTAATAGCTTAACTTTATAGGAATTATCYAACATGTTAAAGCGACTTAGCACTTCTGTCACTTTTTCTAATCGTGATGCTGATTTTTCAACAGAAGTTAATAAAGTGTTTGGTTCTCTTTGAAGAATATGAGCTGTTTTTCCTCCCGGCGCAGCACAACCGTCAAGAACCTTAAAGCCGGGTTTTAAGTCTAACAATTCAACGACTAACTGCGGAGCAACATCTTGTACAGTCGATTGACCCTGAGTAAAACCAGGCAGTGAATACACATCGCAAGGCTGATCCAATATTAGTGCATCTTTCGCAATTGAATGCTGTTGTGAGTTAATCCCTTGTTCTTCTAATAATTTTTGGTAACTCTGTTTATTGGTTAAATTGGTATTAACCCGAATCGCCATAGGTGCACGTTCATTATTTGCAACAAGTATTTCTTTGTAATTATTTGGCCAATCCATTTTTAACTGATTAATGATCCAATTAGGGTGGGAATACAAAAATGTATCCGCTTTGCTAAGGTGCTCGCCAATTTCATTATTTTTTCGCTGATAACCTCTTAAAACAGCATTAATTAGTCCAGACGCCCACTTTTTGTTAACACTTTTGGCTAAGTCGACACTCTCAGAAATGGCGGCATGATCCGGTACAGATAAATATTTAAGCTGATAGATCCCGGAAATTAAAATACAGAATACATCCGTATCTTTTTGCTTGAGCGGTTTATCTAATAGTTGCTCAAGAATCGCTTTTATTTGATGGAAATATCGCAAACTCCCAAACAATATGTGTTTTGCAAATGCTAACTGGGATTTATTCTGAGTTTGCTGAGCTAAAGAGGCGTTTTCTTTAGAGTGCTTATCTGATTCACTTTTATCCAAATTCAAGTTCGACACAGAGAGTATATCATTCACCGATCGACCATCTTTAATCACCGCACTCAACCACCAAACGGCTTGCAAGCGAGCGCTTACAGTTTTAACTTGAGCTAATTGAACTTGCTCTTTTTTATTGTTTACTAAGCTATTATTCACTAAATTGGGCATCGCTATCAAACCAATGGGATTTACCGTTTAAAAATTCGCTAACCGACATTCTTTTACTACCATCGGCTTGAAGCTCCAGTATTTCAATTAATATTCCATCACCACAACTCACTTTTATAGTCTGCTTATCTTCAACAATAATTTTACCAAAAGCTAAATCAGTCGGTTCTTTTAGAGTATGTTTACTAAAACTTGTGCCGTTAGTGCGCTTTGCTCCATTAGAAAACTCTAATTCGCTTGGTAGTTTTGCCTTCCATAGTCGGATCCTTTGTTTATTCAAATAAGTGTATGAAACCGGCCAGGAGTTAAACGCTCTAATTTTCTTTTCTATCTCGCTTGCCCTGAGAGCCCAATCAACTAACGCTTCGGATTTGGATAGCTTTTTAGCATAATTACTTAGTTCATTATTTTGATGCTCGCCAACCAAACATTCACCATCTGCATCATAATCAGAACTTCTACGATTGGGTTCACTATGCCAATTAACTGAATCCATATATTGAATGATTGACTCACTACCAAGAATTGAAAGCTTATCATGTAAGCTAGAACCGGTTTCTTCAGAACTGATAGGTAATGTCTTTTTCAACAACATATTGCCCGTATCCAAACCTTTATTCATTTGCATAATGGTAATACCCGTTTGCGAGTCGCCGGACTCTATCGCCCTTTGTATTGGCGCCGCACCTCGCCATCTTGGTAATAATGACGCATGAATGTTAATACATCCAAATCGGGGTGTATCTAAAACAGATAATGGCAAAAGCAAACCATAAGCAATCACAATCATTAAATCAGCATTGTAAGACGCTAATTGTTGAACCGGAGTTAGCTCAAGTTCGTTAGTTGATTGATCAAACTTTAAAGGTTGTTCTACGGGAATATTATTATCTAGCGCAACTTGTTTGACTGGACCAATGGTAATTTTTTTACCGCGGCCTACTTTGCGATCTGGTTGACAATAACAAACCACCACTTCATGACCAGCTTCAAGCAATGAAGACAAAACATCAGCAGCAATATCAGGGGTTCCCGCAAACGCTATTTTTAATCTCATTTGGCTCATTTAATCGTGTACCTAACTGTCTCTCTCTTTTTGCTCTTTAAGCAATTTTTTGCGAATACGATTTCGTTTTAATGCCGACAAATAATCAACAAACAATTTACCTTGCAAATGATCTAACTCATGCTGAATACAGACTGCTAACAATTCATCCGCCTCCATACCAAATTCTTTGCCGTCTCTATCAAACGCTTTAATCGTCAAGGATTCGGCTCTTTCAACATTAACGTAAACCCCAGGGAAAGATAGACATCCCTCTTCCATCTCTTCAACTCCTCGAAGTTCCATAATTTCGGGATTAATAAAAACTAACGGTGAATCCTTATTTTCAGAGGTATCTAATACAAATAGTTGTTTATGGATATCAACTTGAGTCGCCGCTAATCCAATGCCAGGTGCGGCATACATGGTCTCAAACATGGAATCAATTTGTTGCTGTAAACTATCGCCGAAATCAGATATTGGCACGGCTTTATTGCGCAATCGTGGATCGGGATATTCAAGAATTTCAAGTAATGGCATAATTTGATATTTTAAGTTGTGTTTTGCGAATTATGATTTGTGACGTAAGTTCTAGTAAAACACTAAGAATAACTGCTAAGATAATGAT
>NVTT01000037.1 GCA_002401655.1 Gammaproteobacteria bacterium
CTTGCTTTACAAACTTCGCCTAGGTGCCCAAATAAACCAAAGCCAGTCACATCGGTCATGGCAGACACGCCATTCAATTCAGAAAAAAGTTGCCCTATTTTATTAAGCTGACACATTGCTTTTATGGCGAGATCGGAATCCTCATCTTTTAATATTTTTTTCTTTTGTGCGGTGGTTAAAATTCCAACGCCTAATGGCTTAGTTAAAAAGAGTTGATCGCCTAACTTCGCTGTAGAGTTCTTTAAAACTTTATCGGTATCAATGGAGCCAGTAACGGCCAATCCAAATATAGGTTCAGGGGAATCGATACTATGACCACCGGCTAAACTGATGCCCGCTTCTTGGCAGGCCATTCGTCCGCCTTCCACCACTTGCTGGGCAACTTCTGGAGAGAGTTTATCAAGAGGCCAACCTAAAATAGCAATTGCCATAATCGGTTTGCCTCCCATCGCGTAAATATCGCTAATGGCATTAGTGGCGGCTATTCGCCCAAAAGTGATTGGATCATCCACAATCGGCATAAAGAAATCGGTAGTGGAAATAATGGAAGTGCCATTGCCAAGATCGTAAACGGCTGCGTCATCACTGGTTTCATTGCCAACTAATAAGTTGGGATCATTAAATAATGGAAGTTTGGATGCCACTATTTGAGATAAAACAGATGGAGAGATTTTGCATCCGCATCCCGCTCCGTGGCTGTATTCTGTGAGTTTTATGGTCATAGATGAATGAAACAATGAATGAATTTTAATTAGGGTTAACTATACCAGTTTATTGTTGCTAAAAGATTAAAGGATAAATTAATAAAATGGGTCGTTTCGAGAATGACTTGACTTATCAGTCAAATATTATAATATATGCATAAGGGCGCACATATGCGTTTAAATTAAGAGGTACAACCCTATGATACACAATAAACCAATCAAAATTGCTGTTTACTCAGTGAGCCTTCTCGCAGYTCTCTGGTTAGTGATGGCTTTCGACTCCGGGTTATTTATCGCACATGATAATCGATATGCGGTTAAGCCGTTTGAATTTACTGATGATGGTTTTTCCCAGCAAAAGAAAATAATTGATTTACCAAGCTCTACAGTCGCTTATTTAGATATAGGCGAGGGACCGATTTTAGTACTGTTGCACGGTTGCCCATTTAGTGTTTTTGAGTGGAAAGAAATTATCCCTGAATTATCCAAACATTACCGCATTATTGCGCCGGACTTACACGGTTTGGGTGATACACCAGTTCGGTTAGATCAGGATTATCGACTGCCTACCGATGCACAAATGGTGAAAGAATTACTACATAAACTGGACATTGCTTCCGCATCCTTTATCGCTCATGATCACGGAGGAGCGACCTTACAGTTATTAATGAAAGAAGATTCTCATTTAATTGATAAAGCCATTATGAGTAACGTTGAAGCTTATGATCAGTGGCCAAGTAAACCAGAACTACCTTATTTAAAAGCTATCGTWAATCCTTTTACTAGCCCTTTAATGTACGAAGCAATGCAATTCGATTTTTTRGCGCGAAAAGTTTTTTCGTTAGCCGTGGAAGATATTAATACMCTAACACCCGAAATTACCAAAGGATTTGCRTTACCACACATAGCAACGGCCGAACGCTGGCAGAGACTAAGACGTTTCTTTGCTTGGCAATTAGATGCGGAGCACAATGCCGTCACTATGACCGCTGTTGATGCAATGAGAGAATTTGAGAAGCCTATGTTATTAATCTGGGGTGAACTAGACGAGAATTTTGGTCCCGACTTAGCCTATCGATTAGCGTCTGATATTCCTGGAGTGAAAGGTATCAGCTTTATGAAAAACTCACAGCACATGCCTATGCTTGAAGAAGATGAAGCATACGTGGCTACCGCTCTAGACTTTTTATTACATGATAAAGTTTCTGAGGAAGCAGTGAAAGAATTAGAAGTTGCGCGTAATTCGGGGAAATTATAATGAATCCAATAGAAATAATACCGCTTGCAGTACCAGCATTTTACCTAATTGCATTTTTCAGCGAAGGAAAGTTTGAAGTAAGAAAATTTCCGACCGTTAAAAGCTGGAAAAAAACGGGCTTCATATTTTTTATACTACTTCTTTTGATGAGCCTAGTCGTTCCGCTGATTTTACCAATGATTTGGTTCGAAGCTAATAGTTTGTTCAAACTGGAAGCATCATACGGGATCGATATTTTAATCGGTTTATTGCTTTCAACATTCTGCACATACTGGTTCCATCGTGCGGAACATCATTGGGATGTTATGTGGAAATCGTTCCACCAAATTCACCATAGTGCCGAGCGGGTTGATATTGCTGGGGCTTTTTATACTCATCCGTTTGAACCATTAGCAAAAATGACTATTGGTGCTGTTGTTTCTATTTTTGTGCTYGGRCTTAAYCCTATYCCAACGGTMATCGTTTCRACYATTGCCGGTTTGTTAAGTATTTTCCAGCATTGGAATATAAAAACGCCCTATTGTTTAGGATTTATAATTCCAAGACCAGAATCTCATTGTTTACATCATGAGGTTAATATTCATGCGAGAAACTATGGGGATCTACCAATTTGGGATATGTTATTTGGAACTTATAATAACCCTAAATTACCGCTAGAAATAGAAGTAGGGCTTGGTGGCAACAAACTTGAACAATTGAAAAAAATGTTGTTAATGAAACTTGTTGATTAACAAAGATTAGCTGATAATAGCCAAAATGAGTTTTTGAGAATAACAATGGAAAATGAACAAGCGATCAGAGAAAAAATGGCACAAGCTTGTGCCAATACGTTAGATACTGATTTTTTCTCTGCGCTTTGTGAGCCTGTTAGAGTCGAACTCATTCGAGTATTGATTGTTAAAGGCTTATCAGATATTCAGACATTAGCAGAAGAATTTACTCAAGATCGATCGGTTATTTCGCGTCATTTGAAAGTGCTACAAAATGCTGGAATAGTGAGTGCGAATAAAGTGGGTAGGCATCAATATTTTCAGCTAAATGGGCAGAGTATTTTTGAACAACTCTCCTCTATTACCAATGTATTAGAGGAAATTATTCCAATGTGTTGTCCACCTCAATCGGATAAATAACGATTAACTTAACTGAGTTATAACACACCACGTTTTTCTTGTTCACGCTCAATCGATTCAAACAATGCTTGAAAATTACCTTCTCCAAAACCTTGATCGCCTTCTCGTTGGATCATTTCTATAAAAATTGGACCAAACAAATTCTTGGTGAAAATTTGTAGCAAATAAGTATTTTCAGCTTCACTATCCACTAAAATTTGATGGTGCTTTATACGTTCTTTACTCTCTTTAACCCAAGGAACGCGATCCCAAATTGTATCGTAGTATTCAGGGATGATATCTAAAGTTTCAATATATGATCCGTCTAAAGCATCACAAGAAGCGACGAGGTCATTGGTTCTAAAAGCAATATGCTGTACACCGGGGCCGTCATATAAGCCTAAATATTCATCAATTTGATTTTTATCATTGCCTTTACCTTCGTTTATCGGAATACAGAAGGTGCCACATGGACTCGCTAACGCGTATGAAACTAATGCCGTTTTGACGCCTTTAATGTCAAAATAACGAACCTCTGTAAAACCAAAAACATCTTTATAAAAATTTGCCCATTTTTCCATGGTGCCTTTGTAAACGTTATTGGTTAAATGATCGATGACTATAAAACCTTTATCTTGCTGAATCGTTTGCTCGGATAAATCGTCGAAATCGTTATTCCAAATGGTGTTGTCACCTTGATAAGTGTCAATGAAATAGATGATACTATCACCGATGCCATAAATTGCAGGATAAGGGTAATCGCCATCTTCTGCTGGTTTCGCGCCACGTTTAACGGCTTCGGCTTTAGCAAACTCAGCATCATCTACACGCCAACCCATTGACGATATTGCAGGTCCGTGCGTCTTTGTAAATTCCGATGAAAAGCCACTTTTTTCTGCATTTAATAAAAAATGAATATCATTTTGATTATAATARGTAATRTCTTTKCCTTTRWATTTTTTSAGCTTAGAAAAGCCAAAATCCATAAAAACATCATGCATAAACTKMGTATCAGCCGATGCAAATTCRGTAAATTCTATYCCGCGTAAATTAAGCGGGTTTTTGTTACTTGATTCGGTCATTTTTTTCTCCAAAATATTTTCTACACTATTCAATCTGAAATTCAAAAGAATTCACCACAGAGAACACAGAGGAAAAATTAATGATATTCTCTTTCTCTGTGTACCCTGTGGTAAGAGTTTTTTTTAATCTTTCATTTAATTTTCTAACCAGCTTTGGTTGTAATCATTTTCCATACAACTTTTAAAGTGATTGGTTATTTTTAATGGGTTAAAGGTATCTATCATCACCGCATATTCATAAGTTTCAGTTTTGCCAATTGATGCTTCGGTTTTACCCGGTTGTGGTCCATGTGGAACGCCTTTTGGATGCAGTGTCATTGAACCCGCTTGTATTCCTGTTCGACTCATAAAATTACCGTGTACGTAATAAAGCACTTCGTCAGTATCAACATTTGAATGGTAGTAAGGTGCGGGTATTGATTCGGGGTGGAAGTCATATAATCTTGGAACAAAATTACAGACAACAAAATTATTAGCGGTAAAAACYAAATGAGCACTTGGCGGAATATGAATTTTACCGACTAACGGTGCGTAATCATCAATATTAAATGCCCATGGATAACAAGCGCCATCCCAACCCACAAGATCAAATGGATGCCATTCTAAAACTGTTTTTTGATACTTTTCGCCATATTTAATATGCAGATCAAACTCACCTTGCTCAACAATTGCTTCTTGTAGCTCTGGCGTTCTAATATCTCTTTCACAATAAGGTGACATCTCTAACATCTGACCTGTTGCGGTTCGATAATGCTTAGGAATTTCAATCATAGTAGGTGACTCAACAATAAATAAGCGCACATTGTCATAATCATTAAATTTCAGCTGGTGTGTCATGCCTTTAGGGATCACTAGGTAGTCCCACTTTTTAATTTCGATGGTTCCAAATTCGGAGTACAGAGTGCCTGATCCTTCATGCACAAAAACAAGCTCGTCGGCATAGGCATTGCGGTAAAAATCTTGGGTATCTTCGGTGACTTTGGCGGTATACATAGCAACATCATTATTAAAAAGATGCTTTTTACGGGAGGTGAAAAAATTTCCGCCTTCGGTTATTTGAGCTGTATGAACTTTGTAATTTTGCAGTATGCGATCTTTCCATTCCTGCCCATGATCCATTTTGTATGGCTCTACACGGATGACCTTGGTAGGCATATTATGATGGTATTTATTCGAATACATATTTGAAAAGCCGTGAGTTGAATGAAGCTCCTCACGATAAAGCTCACCACTTTCTTTTTTAAAACCAGTTTCTTTTTTAAAAATAATATGTCGTTTATTGGGGATTAACCCCTGCTTTATATAGAATGGCACCTTCAAATACCTCTAATTCTTTTCGGTTTATACGTTAGGTCAGCAAGAATAACGGCAATCATAAGCAAATAAAAGGATAAAGATTGCATAAATTCAATCTATTATTTAGATGGTTTGTCTGTGGTTTAAGTGTAGCTTGACGGTGTACACTAATTATATAGTCAATTAAACGATTTGGAAGGTAATGAAATGGCAAATGTACTTGGCTTAGGTGGCGTGTTTTTTAAATCTCCAGATCCAGAGGCGCTCGCCAAATGGTATCAAAAGTGGTTAGGAATGGATCTAGGATACCCTTATGGGGTTAGTTTTAAGACTGAAAAAGTACCAGAGCATGGCAGTCATGTTTGGACTCCATTTAAAGCCGATACCGAATATTTTAAACCTAGCACCAATAACTTCATGTTTAACTTAATGGTTGATAATCTTGATGAAATGCTCGCACAAATAAAGCCCAGTGGATGTAAAATCATGGAAGAAACAGAACGAGGTGATTATGGGGATTTCGGTTGGTTTATTGATCCAGATGGAAATAAGGTCGAACTGTGGCAACCTCCAGAAAAAGCGCCAGATGAATAATTAGACAAAAAGAGATGGGAGCAATTAAATGAATGAAAAACTAATCATCATGTCTATTTTTATAGGATTCGCATTATTGGAGTTTATTTCAGGTCGATTCTTGAATCGTGATAAGTCAAAAAAGAAAGATGCGATAATTGAGAGCATCAGTACTACCGCAATTCTTGTGCTTACGGTGCCAGGCATCATCTGGGCGACAAATTGGATTGGTCAAACTTTCTTTTCGGAGCTGAAAAATACTTGGAGTGATTTAGGCTGGCCTATGATGTTATTAATGTTTATCTTTTTTGACGATATGGTGCAATATTGGTGGCATCGAACTTGTCATAAACCACTTCTTTATGGACTCCATCGCGCGCATCATTCTGCTAATTATATGAGTGTTAGAGTGGTTTATCGAAATAATCTATTTTTTTACATGATAATGCCTAATTTATGGATAACTGGGTTCTTGATTTATTTTGGATTGTTTGAAGTCTACCCTTATTACTTAGTCGCAAAAATGTTGGTGATTTTTGGTGCTCATTCTAGTTTACCTTGGGATAGAGTGTTGCACTCTAAACCGTGGTTATCGCCAATTGGCTGGTTGGTTGAGCGAACTATCTCAACGCCATCTACACACCATGCTCATCATGGGATGCATATTGAAGACGGCGTGACCAATTACAAAGGCAATTACGGTAATATGTTATTCATTTGGGATGTTATTTTTGGAACAGCCCATATAACCCGCAAATACCCTGATGCTTACGGTATCGAAAACCTAGAAGAGTCTAGTTGGCAACAAGAGTTGTTTTGGCCATTGGTGAGCACTACCTCCAATAGTATGGATGATGTTGCGGATGCTAGCATGGATGAAAGCTTGGGTTTAAATCTAGATGAGCAAAATGTTTCAAAAGCTGAATAGTCGCAAAGATAATAAAATGTTAGCATAACGCCAAATTAAATATTGAATATAAAGTCTTATTAATGAGTGAAGAAAATACAGACGTTCCAGCAAAGAAAAAGAAACGTTTTGCTTGGTTTCGTCGTAATAAAGAAGTTACTGATAATGAAACGGTTTCCGAAAATGATGTCATTACTCAGCAAGATGATCTGTCTGAAGATATAGAAAGTCCTGAGACGCATGACGTCAATTTAAAGCCTGCGGAGCTAAATTTAGAGCCTTCTGAGCTAGATTTACAGTCTTCTGAGTTAGATTTAGCTTCTTCTGAAGACGAAACACCTAACAAAAATTTACCTAACGAACAGCCTAAACAATCCTTTTATAAGCGTCTTAAAAAGGGACTTTCTAAAACGCGTGGTCAATTTTCTAATGGTTTAGCCAATCTAGTTTTAGGTAAAAAAGAAATTGATGATGATAGCCTTGAAGAAATTGAAACACTTCTTTTAATGGCTGATGTTGGAGTAGATACCACCAGTAGAATCATTGATGATTTAACAGAGCGGACCGCAAGAAAAGAACTTCAAGATACAGAGGCTTTGATTGCCCACTTAAAATCACAACTCCACGATATTCTTAAACCAGTGCAAGTGCCTCTTAACACTTCTCTTAAAAGCGACAGCCACCAGCCTTTTGTTATTTTAATGGTAGGAATTAATGGCGTTGGTAAAACCACCACTATTGGAAAAATGGCTCATCAATTTATCGGTGAAGGAAAAAGTGTGATGTTAGCCGCGGGAGATACTTTTAGAGCGGCAGCGGTTGAGCAATTAAAAGCCTGGGGTGATCGAAATAATGTTCCAGTTGTTGCTCAGCACACGGGAGCGGATAGTGCATCGGTGATTTATGACGCAGTAGAAAAAGCCAAAGCCAAAAATATAGATGTCATAATTGCCGATACCGCTGGCAGACTACATACCAAAAGTAATTTGATGGAAGAGCTGGCTAAAATAAAGCGCGTTGTTGGTAAAATTGATGCTGACGCTCCCCATGAAATTATGTTAGTGGTGGATGCGGGTACTGGGCAAAATGCGTTAGTTCAAGCGGTTGAATTTAATAAAATAGTTAAGCTGAGTAGTATTACTGTGACAAAGCTTGATGGTACTGCTAAAGGTGGTGTTGTATTTGCCATTGCCGATAAAATGAAGTTGCCTATTCGCTATATTGGTGTAGGTGAAGCTAAGGAAGATTTAAGAGAATTTAATGCCGAAGATTATATTTCAGCGCTCTTTGATTAGCTGGGAAAAGAGAATGACATTATGGGCATTGAATAATGAAGACTAAAAGAGATTGGCGATGGAAAAAACTTGAGCAAATGACCGCTCTGCAGTCAGAGAAGATGTTTGCATTACGCCAAGAGGTGTTTATTGTCGAGCAAGATTGTCCTTTCGCTGATATTGATGGTAAAGATAGTCAAGCTCATCATTTGTTAGTTTGGGAGGGTGACTCTCTCATCGCGACTTTAAGAGTATTTGAAAGTTATCAAGAATATGATGGTAAATCATCTATTGGTAGAATTTGCGTAGCGCGATCAGCTAGAAAATATGGCATTGGAAAAGAGTTAGTGCAAACAGCCATTGACTATATTGGAGAAAAATTTTCCAATAAAGAAATACAAATTGGCGCTCAATTTTATCTAAAAAGATTTTATGAGGAACTTGGTTTTAGTCAAGTTTCAGGCATTTATGATGAAGATGGGATCGATCATATTTACATGTGTTATTCGGCTTATTGATAGACATAATCAGTAAATAATAGCGATTCAATAATATTTTTACCCACCTCTTCTTCTAAAACAGCCGCTACACTTTCTTGTGCCTTTTTTCTAAGGCCTTCCCGTTTAGAAAATTCTTGGATGGTTTTTTTATCTTGTCGATTAAAAAAATCAATTAAATTATCTTGAATTAGCGGGGAGTGCAACTCTACTAAATCTAGGTTTTCTTGACCTTTTACTGCAATATTAACTTGCACCACGACATAACCAATTTTCCTTCCTGTGCCCTGATAAAAAGTCAGTATTTTGGGGTCAATATCAAAATACATTATTGGAATAACTTCAGCTTCTTCTTCAGCATCCTCTTCATCTTCTGCGAGAGCAAAAGGCGTAGTAACAAATACTAATAAACTAAATATAAAAATAAAGGCACTCTTATTGAATGAAGAAAACCGTTTATAGCGATTCAATAGAACATTTTCTACTATTTTCACTGGTTTTAATGCGGTTTTATTATCACTAGTCATATCATCAACATTTAGGAGAAGTCTTTATATTCTAAGTGTAGACATTATTTTAAAAATAAGTAAAAAAAAACTAAAGGATTTCTAATCCGGTTCGATAAGAGAGATATGTAAGTGGTAGTTTGTGCTTCTTTAGACTTAAAACGCTAGTCTGGAACGCAACACTTGAAGTAGCAGTTTAAAAGAAACAAGGACTAGAGATTGGTTTCATACAGCTAGCTGAGTATTAAGCGTTGTAACTTGAGAGAGTTCTACAGGAGTGAGTATCAATGAAAAATAATTTAATTATAAAGTCTGTTCTTACCGCGGGTTTACTAAGTTTTGTCCTTATTTCACCCCAACAAGTCAAAGCTGATAGTTTACAACGGTTAGCTGAGAATTTATGTGAATATGCTAAAACTGATAATAGAGCGAGTATGCGTAAGAAGTTAAAAGGTGCCAGAATTAAATTAAAAGCCATTTATCCGGGACTTATTTGTGGTAGAAGTGGTTCATTAATGCGTGTTGCCGTTTCTAATGGTGCGATGAACGCTGCTAAATTCATCGCGTCAAAAGCCGGTAAAAAAGGTTTAGGCAATGTTGAAAAAGACGGAAAAACAGCGCTTCAGTATACAGAGGGTTTGGTTGTTGCGGGCGATACGAGCAAACAAGCTTTTGTTGATATCATTCAAGCTAAGATGTAAGCAAGTTATTTATGTGAGTGGTTGTTTTTGCTTTATAGACCTAAAGCGCTAGTCCGAGCACCATATTTTTAAGTAGCGACAAAATAGAAAGGTCAATAGGTTTCTAATTAATAGTTCTAATTGATTACGGTTTCGATATTAGCTAGCTGAGTATTAAGCCGTACCGTGACTATTAGACAATAAATAATTTGGGAGAGTTTCAATGAAAAATAATTTAATTATAAAGTCTGTTCTTACCGCGGGTTTACTCAGTTTTATACTTATCACACCTCATCAAGTGAAAGCCGATAGCTTGCAACGTTTAGCGGATAATCTTTGTGAATATGCAAAAACAGATAATCGGGCCAGTATGCGTAAAAAGCTAAAAGGCGCCAGAATGAAATTAAAAGCTATTTATCCTGCACTGGTTTGTGGCTCAGAAGGATCATTGTTGAGAGTTGCGGTTGTCAATAACGCCTCAAATGCGGCAAAATTTATTGTTTCTAAAGCAGGTAAAAAGAGTTTAAAAGGTGTAGAAAAAGATGGCAAAACTGCTCTGCAATATACCGAAGGCTTAGTTGCTGCAGGTGATGCAAGCAAACAAGCCTTTGTTGATATTATTCAAGCTAAGATGTAAAAACTTCTATGTAATACCATTGTGTAATTACATAGTGATAAGACTAAAGGGAGCGATTAGCTCCTTTTTGTTTTTCTACATTCTACTATCATCAGTTATTCCCACTCGTCTTCAAGTTCATTTTCTAGGTGATGCATATGCCGGTCAAGCTTGTTTAAAAGATGGTGCAGTTGTTCTTTTTCTTCCGCTGAAAAACATGACTCTATTTGCTCACCTGTCTCTATTCTTTTAGGAGTAATACGGTCGTGAAAATCAGCTCCCGACTGCGTGAGGTAAATCAGTATTTTACGCCGGTCTCTTTTAGAGTTTTTTGTAGCAACAAACTGTAGCTGTTTTAGCACTTTTACCGCTCTAGTAACGGTGGCGGCGTCAGTTCTTAAAGCTTCCGCTACATGACGATTGGTTAGTCCTCCATAACTACCCAAAACAGATATAACTCGCCACTCTCGCTCGCCAATTTCAATACCGGTTTCTAAAAGTAAATCAGATAGCTTGTTGCCTGCTTGAGACATTTGGGCAGCCAGTTTATACATTCTGTAGGGTAAAAAGGTCTGTAAATCTAAAGTGAAATTAACTTTCCCTATTTCATTACTCAGCTGGTTGTCAGTATTCGTCATCGTCACCGCACCTCTTGCTTACAATTATTTATCCTAAAACTCATGATTTTTCTAGAGGGATTCGGCTATTTAAATTTCAATATCATTTCTAAAGCGTCACAATGACAATCATAACCGCACAAAATGCAGTTATAACCATTTTGCCCATCTTCAAACCACCGATTAGGGTGTTTTTTAACAAATTCGCCACCGCAACCAATAAAATAATGATAGGCAATATTACCGGGACTTTGCATCCAGGTATGGCAAACTCCGGCTTTAGCCCCCATCTTTTTCGCTACATCGATAGATGCTTCTAATAACTTTCGTCCCACTTTTTGACCGCGATAGTTTTCATCAACGGTATTGCATTTAAAGTAACAAACTTCGTTTATAGGTATACCCCATAAATCAGGTGTGCACCATTTGTCGATGTCCCACTTTTCGGGCGCAAAAGTCAGTCGAAAACCAACCAAATTTTTATTATCATAAATAACGAAGCTACAGTTTAGGTTGCCTTTGATACTTTTGTTGAGAACACTTTGAATGGCATCAAGATCTAAATAACCATCGCCATGAACAGTATTTCCTAGCTGTATAACATCTTCAAAATGGGATGAGTCTAGCGTTTCAATTTGTAGATTGTTAACCTTCAATTTGTTTTGTGTTGTTTGCTTCATTATTAACCTTGTTCTGATAACATCTGTTTTTCAGCTATTTTTGAAATTCTAGCCATTTATTCGATATTCGATTTATCCAAATGGAGAAGTGATTATGTACGACCCTTTAAAGAGTTACTCTCCAGGAGTGGGTGAACGTTATCCTAATAGTTATTGGTTCAATCATTCTGGCCCCGCTCCTAAACAATCTAACAAACTACAAAAAGATATTGAGGTTGATGTAGCAATTATTGGTGCTGGCTATACAGGGCTTTCTTGTGCCTACCATTTAGCAACGGAGCATAAGATTAAAGCACATATCCTAGAGGCTAATCAAACGGCATGGGGTTGTAGCGGCAGAAATGCAGGGTTTATTCTAAAATCAACGGGACGCAAACCCTATGCACGCATGATTAGACAATGGGGGGAATCGGTTGCTAAAGATATATACAATGAAACATGTGAAGGTTTAGAAACGGTTAATCAGTTAATTAGTACGGGGATAGACTGCGATCCTCAGGCGAAAGGATATCTTCGGGTTGCTCACAAGCCCAGCATGGTAAAAGTGATAAAGGCGCAGGCAAAACTCCTTAAACAGTTATTTTCTTATGACGTGGAATATATTAGCCAGAATGAATTAAAAACAGACTATTTTGACAGTCGACATGCCTTTGGCGCAATTCGTTTTGCTGATGGCTATGGAGTCAACCCATTAAAGCTAGCTTGGGGTTATCAGAATCTCGCAATTAGGGCAGGAGCTGAAATTTATACAGCGAGTCCTGTTGAGAAAATAATTTCTATTGACCAAGCTCATTCTGGTGCTGGTTCCAATACCCGCTCCTATGCGAACTCAGATAAAAACAATTACAGGCTAATCACGCCAGAAGGTATTGTTACCGCAAAAAAAGTAGTGATTGCGACCAACGGCTACACTCCCTACCAATTCCACCCTTCTATTAATAACCGTATGTTACCCGTTCTATCCCAAATTATAGTTACTCGACCGCTAACTAGTGCCGAGCTGAGTAATTGTAATTTTATAACCAGCAATGTGGTGATGGATACTCGGGCATTAAAGTATTATTTTAGAAAATTGCCTGACAACCGACTCCTTTTTGGTGGTCGAGGGGCAATTAATGGCAAAGATGCCGAAGATCCTTATTATGCCGATCGCTTATTAAAGGTATTAAAAAGTAGTTTCCCGAGCTTATCCGAGGTGAAGGTTGATTATTCATGGAGTGGTTGGATTTGTATGGCGCTTGATGATTTACCCCATATTGTTAAAGGAGACGCCCAAGGCAATCTTTTTTACAGTGCCGGTTATTGCGGAAACGGCGTTTCTTTTTCCGTACAAGCTGGCAAACGTTTAGCGCAACAAATAGCGGGTCAAGCTGTTCCCAATTTGCCTCTGTATAACCAGTCTTTACCAAAGTTTCCTTTGCCTTCATTACGCCGAGTGGGTCAATGGGGGTATTTTCAGTATGGAAAAGTTAAAGATCGATGGTTTTAGAGCGTTTATATTTAATTATGGCCTTCAATAAACGGACGCGCATCGCCTGAAAAGTAGGCTTTTAACACTGGTGAAAGAGCTTCAGCTGTAATTTCTTTCCAATAATTGCCGTCTAAGGCGTAATTAGTTACTTTTAGATTCTCATTATCAGAGCCTAATTCCCAAAAAATGGGGATGGGCGTTTTTTTTATGCCGATTTCAGAAAAATCCTGTTCCCATTCATCTCGATCAAGACGAATAATATAAGTGCCTTGATAAGCACTTTTCATTAACGGATCATTTGTTTTCTTTCGTAAACGTATACAAGGACTACACCACTCAGCCGTTATTTGAATAAAGACTTTTTGATTTTTACTTAAGGCCAGCTGGTAATGGTTTTGAATGACCTGTTTTAATGGGACGTCGTCCCACTCGATTTCAACAATGGTAAAATTTTCATAGTTTTGGTTGCTGTAGTTTGATTTTGGTGTAGGGTGCGAGTCACAACCTAATAAAAAAGTGGATAGAAATAGAATAAAAATAATTCGAAAACTAAACAAACCATACTCCCGTGTTAATTTGGCAATCAATTGAATCTAAAATCATGTGAATGATTAAGCCTACACCAAATACCCGAGTTTTTTTAGGGATACAAAGGAAAAAATAGAATATTATCGGTAGCAACCTATGAAGAGGGTGAAAGCCAATACTACAGCGATCTATTTGATAGATTGGTGTCGCTAATAAATGGTCTAGATCGATAATCATCGTTAACATCATTAATCCCCATATTAAAATTAATTTTGGGAATTTGATTTTCGAGATTGCAGTGAAATCGACAAAAAAATAGTCAATAAAAGCAAAAGCAATTAACAACGGAATGATAAAGTGGAGAACTAAATGCAACATAAACTCTGCTAATTTGATTTTATAAGAAATGACATTTAAAGAGTTTTTCTATTCATATAGATCTTTTTTATGAGATGAAAATAGCTCATTTATGTAACCTAGTGCATAGTTTGAGCAAAAACAGCTACCGCATGTTACTAAATTACTGTGATTAAGCTTGCTAATCCTTGAGATATCACTAAACTTTATAGATTGAGGTTTTTACATGCTAATTGTATGTCAATATCTCAGGTTACCATATTTGAGGCTAATATTAACAAAATTTAACTAACAAGATTATTATCGATTTGTAATACTGTTTGTTAGCCATTGTCAGTTAATCGTTACCTCTTCAGCTATCGTCACATTTGCTAGGTTTTTAAGCTGTTACTTATCTTGTGGTGTTTAAATAAACTAATTCGAATGTATAGGTACCATCAATGGCGTTAATTAAAGAACCGATAGTCCTACCGCACAACATCTTAAAAGATCCTACGCTCGAATGGTTTGTAGCTCAGTGCCATAAAAGGCGTTATGTAGCTAAAACAACGATTATTTTTGCCGGAGATAAGCCTGAAACTCTTTATTTTATTATAAAAGGATCGGTTACGGTTTTAATTGAAGATGATGATGGTAAAGAGTTAGTGCTAGCCTATCTTAATTCGGGTGATTTTTTTGGAGAAATGGGACTTTTTGATGGTGAAAATAATCGAAGTGCGTGGGTTCGGGCTAAAGTTGAGGCGGATTTAGCAGAAATTAGTTATTCAAGATTTCAATCTTTAGCTAAAGAAAAACCTGAAATCATGTTCAAACTTGCAGAGCAAATGTCTCTCAGGTTAAGAAAAACAAGCCGTAAAGTGGGTGATTTAGCTTTTATGGACGTTACTGGACGAGTGGCAAGAGCATTGCTTGACCTTGCTAAGGAACCCGATGCAATCACTCATCCTGATGGTATGCAGATCAAGGTTACTAGGCAGGAGCTTGGTCGAATTGTTGGCTGTTCACGTGAAATGGTTGGACGTGTGCTTAAAGTGCTAGAAGAGCAAGGCCACATTAATGTGAAGGGAAAAACCATGGTCATTTTCGGAACCCGTTAATTTTTACGACCGCAACTTTTACGACAAAAAATTTTACCACAGCAACTTTTACGACAGCAACCATGCCAATATACGCTTTAGAAGATTTTATCCCCGTTGTTAAAGACAGCGCTTATGTCCATCCAAGCGCTGAAATTATTGGCGATGTCATTATCGAAGATCATTGTTTTATTGGCCCAGGTGCCGTTTTACGAGGTGATTTCGGCAGAATTTATGTCGGGCACCATTCTAATATTCAAGACACGTGTGTTCTACACAGTTTTCCCGATAAAGATTGTCATTTAGAAGCCTATAGCCATATTGGACATGGAGCAATTCTTCATGGTTGTAGAATAGGTGAGCATGCTTTAGTTGGTATGAACGCGGTAGTGATGGACGACGCTAAAATTGGCGCAGAATCCTTTGTGGCTGCTAGTTCATTTGTCCGAGCTGGTTTTGAATGTGGTAAACGCTCTATGGTGATGGGCGTACCTGCGAAAGTGGTTAGGCAGGTTACAGATCAAGAATTTGGTTGGAAAACAACAGGAACGCAGGAATACGTTGATCTAGGTGAAAGGTTTAGAAAAACCTTAAGGGAAGTTGAACCTTTAACTGCTGAACAAGAAGATCGACCAAGATTTCAAGATTCAAATCATAAACCTAAAAATTAGAGACGTGCAAATTCACCAGTCGATTTCACGAAGCATAGTCTTCGTATTATTTGCATATTTAACGGCTTTAATTTATATCTATTTCTCAGGACGTTGGGTCAGTTTTGGCAATGGGTTACTTGTCCTTAATTCAAAAATATTTTTCTTTGAGTTGCCTCTTTTTGCTTTTATTTCATCATTCTTTTTTTTCCCTGGTCAAAATAATCAATTAATAAGAAATTTATTACCCATCGTTCCAGCACTAATACTCTACGTCCTTTTTGATGCCTTTTATAATTTTTTTGGAAGAGTCGCCACACCCTCTGATTTTGAAAATCTGTCGGGCATATTTTCTTTTTCTATATCACTTGGGATTGGATTAGTTTCTATYTAYYTAKTRATMCCAYTTTCAGTTTACCTATCGATCAAATTAAATGCTCGTTTGAATTTTTCACAACTGGCAGTATCTCTTATAATACGAATAGCTTTATTAAGTTTATTTGTATTCACAATGACAACTCCAATGACAAAAATATTTCAAGAGAGATTTTTCAATTATACGGTTTGGGCGCAAGAAGATACGGTAAGAGAGAATGGGCGGTTCAATAGTTCTATATTTTATGCACTTCAAGAATTAAGTTATTCAAATTTATTAGACGAGTATTCGAACGACGAACAAAACAATATCAATATAAAAGAAACGATTTATCCAAATAAAATTTTAAATCATCGAAACGTACATATTGTTGTCATGGAAAGTTTTATCGATCCACGCCTAATTAAAGAATTGAAATTGCCGGAGTCATTCATATCCAAGCAGTTAATAAAATATTTGAATGACCAACGAAAATTTTCTAGAATTGTTTCTCCGATTTATGGTGGTGGTACAGCTCAAGCTGAATTTGAATTGTTGACGGGAATAAAAGCACTTGGTAAAGTTAATCAGATTGAATTTAACACTATGCAAGGCTCTAGAATCAATGCGTTTGTAGATGCGTTATCTGCTAATAATTATTTTTCCACAGCTTTGATTGCGCCAAGTTCTGAGTTTTTTAATTCTAAAAGAGCCTATAAAAGTTTAGGTTTTGATCAAGTGAATTTTCTTCAAGAAAACAATTTTTTAGAAACCAGTAATGAGGTTCTTTTTGATGGCGATTTGTTCGCTATTAATATCAAATATATCGAACAATATTTAAAGGAAAATGATAAACCGTTATTTAACTACGTATTAGGAATGTACGGGCATTTACCTTTTGAAAGAAATGTTGAGTTACGACCTGATGTGGTTAGCCCTAATCATTCTGATGCAAGACTTAATCGAATAGCAAATCAATTTTATTATCGAACTGAAGCCTTGGCGACATACCTAGAAAAATTAATTATAATTGATCCTGATTCCATTATTTTTGTCACTTCGGATCATTTGCCTTCTGTATTGTCAAAAGATGCACACTATCAATTAAACAACAAAATTAATATTGCTCTATTGATCAATCGCGGAAAAACTATCGATGTTAGTGATAAAAATCTATATGAAATTCCTTGGATTATATGGAGCCTCTTAACTCCAAACTCTAAAAAGCATACAAACTCTTTGAAAATGAGTACCCAACTAATGGATGAGCTTTATTTCACAGCCTTGTCCGAATCACTTAATCATTAAATAAAACCAATAAAATTAAGAACTAGTTATCAAAAGTGTCAAATATTCGTCAGATATAACGTTTATAACTGTAACATTGTGTATTTATTGTACTAGCAATGTCATAATCGCGCGCTCAAAAATCCGGTTTACTTCCTCCTCGATTRACTWGAGTTAGGAACRATTTATATGGATWATWTTTAAGAGCCGTTTAACAGTATGAAATYTATTTTTACTCCTATCGTTCGTTGTACGATCTTACTACTTGTTTTGTACGCAATGACTTATTCAGTGATTCATTTCTCAATGGTGACCGAATTTATCGCAATTGCTGAATTAATTGAAATTAAAACCACTATTTTGTTGTTTATGACCCCAATATTTTTCAAGTATGCGCTACAGTTATTTTCACTACCGTTTTATCCTATTATAGAAAAGTTACGCTCTACAAATCCGGTTTCTAAAAAGAATGTCAAAGTTAGTGTATTGATTCCCGCTTGGAATGAAGAAATTGGAATTATAAAAACACTTAATTCAGTCATCAACACTCAATACAAAGAATTAGAAATTATCATAATTAATGATGGTTCAACGGATTTAACTCATCAATTAATTTCAGATTTTATTCGGAATTATGAATTACAAAGTGAGTCGAATAGGTCTGCAATCATTAAATATATTAGACTTCCCAACAGCGGTAAAGCTGTAGCAATAAACCATGGGCTAAAAATTGCTTCGGGAGAATATATCGTTACTCTAGATGCTGACTCAGTGATGGATAAGTATATGATTTGCAATATCATAAAACGTTTCTCTGATGATAGTGTTGCTGCCGTTGCAGGAAATGTGATTATTGGTAATAGAAAAAAGCCTATCGAATTATTACAACAATTAGAATATTTGCATGGTTTCTGTTTTAAAAGAGCAGATTCTAATTTTAATTCTGTGCATATTATTGGCGGTGCTGCCGCAGCTTATAGAAAAAGCGCTTTAGTGGCGGTTGGCGGTTTCGATGAATCAATCATCACCGAAGATGTCGAAATTTCTACTCGTTTATTGGCGGAAGGATACAAAACTAGGTATGCATCAAATGCGGTGGTTTATACTGAAGGACCGACAGATTGGAAAAGTTTAGCATCGCAAAGATTAAGATGGAAATTTGGCCGAATCCAAACCTATGTAAAACATAGCAAACTCTTTTTAAATCCATCGAGTAACTATAATGCGTACCTTACTTTTCTAATTTTACCAATGGCTATTTATGTTGAGATTATGTTGCTATTAGAGCCAATCGTTTTGACGCTTTTTTATGCCTATACTTTTTACACTAATGATTTTGCACCATTACTTTTCATGATTAGTTTTACAACAWMWWTCAYANNKTYRCWMMTTMTNTTTGNNAWYSWARATTNWGATTTCATCTAAATTTAATTTTATTGGCTCCTGTTGCTTGGCTTTTATTTTATGCAGTTGATTTAGTTGAATTTCAGGCGCTTTGTCGTAGTGGAATTCGCTTTGTGAAAAAAGAAAACCTAAAATGGCAAACCTGGGCAAGAGTGGGGATATTAAGCCAAAGTGTGGCAAGAAATGTTAATCATTCTACTACTGTTATTTCTGGCTCGGTTATTATGGAAGGCGAGATTCAATAGTTTTCAAGAAAGATTGCGCGATGATTGTGTGTCCGACTTTGCTAATATGAATCTTGTCAGAACTAATTGACTCGACGGTTCTTGAACTAAGAAAGTGATCGAATGCCTTTTGTAAGTTAATAAAAGGACATTGATATTCAATCGATAATCTTTCAACAATTTGTGAATACTGGTCCATTTTAATTCGCATAGGGTCATCTAAATTCAATTCCAAGTAATAAGGAGACATAAGAACGATTTGACCTGAATCGGTTTTACTTTCTGCAATAATTGATCGATAAGTTTCTTCAAAATTATTGATATTAACCTGGTTACGATCGTTTAGACGATCAAACTGGCGCCATACATCGTTAATTCCAATCAATATAATCAGCCAATCCGGCTTTAGATCTAAAACATCGCGTTGCCAACGATGCTTTAAGTCCGTAATTCTATGTCCATTACAACCTAGATTTAACAAGGTCAAATTAAGTTGAGGGTAACTGGAAATCAATAAACTATTGATAATAGAGACAAACCCGCTTCCTAATCCGGTTGAATCCTCGAATCCTGTTTTAGTCTTAACCGTTTGTCCAATAGGCCTGCTACGGCTAGTGTCTGTGATCGAATCACCGATAAATAATAATTTATTACCGTTTTCGAACCTTGAATTTAAGATAAAAAGCCTCGTTTAAGAATGATAAGCCTTAATTTGGCTTGTATGAGGTGGATATCAAGATTATAGTCCGAATTCATTATCGAAAAGTATCAATTTAGACGAAACGAGATAAGATTTTAGTATGCCAATTTATGAATACAGATGCACAGCGTGCGATCACAGGTTAGAAAAATTGCAGCGAATGGCTGATGATCCGTTAAAGGATTGTCCAGAATGCAATAAGCCAGCATTAAAGAAGTTAGTATCGGCGGCGGCTTTTAAATTAAAAGGCTCAGGTTGGTATGAAACGGATTTTAAAGGTAAGGATAAACCGTCATCAGAATCTAATAAATCAGGAGAAACCTCAAATGAGGGTGCAAGTTCTGACAAGCCAAGTGCAAAATCAGATAACAAAACTAGCAAAGAAACCGCTAAAAAGGGTAAGTCTGAACAATCGAAATCTTCGACTACATCTACTACTAAATCTAGTAAAGAATAGTAGCAGATATGGGTTCAAGAAAAGTCATTCTACTTTCTATTATGGTTTCCCTTCTTTCTAGTTGCGCAACCTATAAACCTAGTAATACCAGTGATATTTGTCATATTTTTAGAGGCGAGATCGACTGGTATGAGGCCGCTAGAGAGTCTCAACATGACTGGGGCACGCCAATATACGTATTAATGGCGATCATGCATCAAGAGTCACGCTTTGTGGCGGATGCGCAGCCAGATAGAGATTGGTTGTTAGGATTTATTCCTCTTCCTAGAAAATCTTCAGCCTATGGTTATGCACAAGCACAAGATCCCGCGTGGAACGATTATATGAAACAAACAGGCTCTTGGGGAGCCGATCGCGATGACTTTGAAGATGCAATTGATTTTATCGGGTGGTATACAGATGGCTCTCATAATCGTTTAAGAATATCAAAATGGGATACTTACGCCCAATATTTAGCTTACCACGAAGGTCGAGGAGGCTATTCGCGGAAAAGCTACAATAAAAAGCCATGGTTAATCGGTGTTGCAAAAAAAGTCGCTAGACGAGCTGTCACATACAATAATCAGCTAAAAACTTGTCAAAGTCGACTAGACGATGATCTCGATAGTTGGTTTTAAGACTTCATAGATAAAATAGAACAGAAATCGAGGTTTACAGCGTTCCATTAAATNAAYTAGAATAGCYCTATGCTTATTRCTCATTCCTTAAAATCCTCRCTTAACATCTTTGCAAGCCACTGTGGCTGTAAATTYATCCTCAAGAAAKCATAATTCCTAATTCAAGTTAGCTTCATTTTATRTACTGAATTACCYCGTGTRGTAATCTAYTATTGMWAACATGYCCAAGAGTRCAAATACRGTACTTCATTTTTTTAGGATAAGAATAAACCATGTCWAATGACAACTTTATTAAYGTAAAACAAGCACCMGCCCCTGTTGGAGCMTATCCYCATGCCCGTAAAGTAGGTGATCTGCTTTTTCTATCYGGTGTAGGACCTAGAAAAGCGGGWACTACWGATATACCCGGCGTARCTYTMGACGGYAWCGGAAATATAAGTTCYTATGATATWGAAACTCAATGTCGRAGTGTTTTYGATAAYATWAAARYRATTCTAGAAGCRTCGGGWTCAAGTTGGATGARTTTGGTTGATGTCACGGTATTTTTAACCAATATGAAAGAYGATTTTAAAATWTATAATAAAGTCTATGCAGAATATTTTGCAGATAATCAACCTTGTAGAACAACAATAGAAATTAATTGTTTACCGACACCAATAGCAATTGAGCTTAAGTGTATAGCGACGTTAATTTAAATAAAGAAAAACAAAAGACTTTACCACAGAGACAAAGAGTGAAAAAAATAGTTAGATTGGTCTCTTGAGTGAAAAATATTTTGTGATTTAGGATTATAGTATGAGCGCACCAATGCAGATTATTAATTTTCAAAAATGGATTGATGAAAATAAAGACAAACTAAAACCACCCGTTTGCAATAAAGAAGTTTATCGAGAAGGCGACATGATCATTATGGTGGTTGGTGGGCCTAATGGACGCAAAGATTTTCATTATAATGAAGGGCCAGAATTTTTTTATCAATTAGAAGGAACGCTACTACTTAGAACTCAACAAGATAATAAAGTAGTTGAGTATGAATTAAACGCGGGTGATATTTTTCTTCTTCCGCCTAAAGTTCCGCACTCTCCAGTAAGGTTTGAAAATTCTATTGGACTAGTGATTGAACAAGTTAGACGACCTGACGAAATTGATGCCTTGATGTGGTTTTGCGAGCAGTGCAACCACAAACTATATGAAGAACGTTTTCCTTTAAAAGATATTGAAAATGATTTTGGCGCGGTATTTGGCAGGTTTTTGGGTAGTGAAGAACATCGGACTTGTAATGAGTGTGGTCATTTAATGCCTCATAATAAATACGAATTTGATCAGGAATAATTTGACTAGGAATAAATCGCTATGCTAACAATTGATATTCACACTCATATTCTGCCAAAACATTGGCCTGATCTAAAAGAGAAATATGGTTACGGCGGGTGGATCCATTTAGACCATCATAAATGTGGTTGCGCTAGAATGATGAAAGAAGATCATTTTTTCCGCGAAGTCGATGAAAATTGTTGGGATGCTGATGCACGAATAAAAGACTGTGATCAACATAAAGTCGACGTACAAGTTTTATCAACGGTTCCTGTGATGTTTAGCTATTGGGCAAAGGCGAATGATGCATTAGACATTTCAAAATTACTAAACGATCATATTGGTGGTATTTGCGAACAACATCCAAGTCGTTTTGCTGGACTTGGAACCATCCCATTACAATCCCCTGATTTGGCCATTAAAGAACTTGAACGATGTGTTAATGATCTAGGCTTGCAAGGCGTTCAAATTGGCTCGCATGTAAATGATTGGAATTTAAATGCACCGGAATTGTTTGCGGTATTTGAAGCGGCGCAGGATCTAAATGCGTCAATCTTTGTGCATCCATGGGATATGATGGGAACCGATAGAATGAAAGATTAYTGGTTACCTTGGYTAGTMGGAATGCCWGCAGAAACTTCTTTAGCCATGTGYTCAATGATTTTTGGTGGYGTGTTTGAAAAAYTACCTAACCTAAAAGTGGCTTTTGCCCATGGTGGCGGATCGTTTCCATCCACTATCGGTCGTATTGAACATGGTTTTGATTGTCGTCCGGATTTAGTTGCAAAAGATAATCCTATTAATCCTAGAAAATATTTAAAACAAATTTATCTTGATACGCTAGTACATGATACGCCAATGCTTGATTATTTAATTGATTTAATGGGAGCCGATCGTTTGGCTCTTGGATCTGATTATCCCTTTCCATTAGGTGAGTTAGAACCAGGAAAATTAATCAAAGATCACATTAAGGACGATGCGATCCGTAATCAATTGTTAAACGGTACCGCTTTAGAGTGGTTAAATTTAGATCGAGAAAGGTTTTTAAAATAAGTTATGATTATTAATCTACGCATAGACAATTTTAATATGGACAGCCAGGAATACTCAGCGGATCTTTCGAAAGAAAAAAGTATTGCCATTACATTGCTACCCAATGACAAACAGCCCAATCATTTTGGCGCGCCAGCGTGTACCAGTAAAACATTAGAAATGGGCAGTTATATTGGCGACACTAAAAGAGGCGGATCTTGTAATGCCAATGTTTTAACGATGATCCCACATTGTAATGGAACTCATACAGAGTCAGTCTCTCATATTATCGATGAATTAATTCCCGTTTATCAATCAATTGAGAAATCGGTTTTTCCGAGCGTTCTAATTTCACTTTTACCTGAACCTTCTTTAAAGACAAAGGACAGTTACATTCCTTTTATGGATGAATCAAATCAAGTAATAACTCAAGCTCAATTAAACGAGAAATTAAGTGAATATTCTGATGAGCAACTACAGGGATTAATTGTTAGAACGCTAGATAATGACAATAATAATAACCGTGATAAAAAAACTAGAGTATATGATAACGAACATTACCCGCCATTTTTTACAAATGATGCGATGAAATATTTAGTTAAAAGAAAGATAAACCACCTATTAGTTGATTTTCCATCGGTTGATAAAATGTATGACGATGGAAAACTATCAAATCATCGCCTGTTTTGGAATATTGTCGAGGATGAGAAAAAGACAAATGACCAATCAACAGTTAATAAAACAATCACTGAAATGGTTTTTATTGATGATGAAATAGAAGATGGAATATATCTTTGTAATTTACAAATACCAGAGATAAATACAGATGCTGTGCCATCAAGGCCAATTCTGTATCCCTTAACAGAAATGAATAAAACTTGAATGTAAGTAGGGTGGGCAATTTTTTCTGCCCACCATTTTTTATGGTTTAAGAAATTGCAATGGTGGGCACAAGAAAACGTGCACACCCTACCGTTATAAAACAAATAAGAGAATAAAAATGCAATACGAAAATAAATTAGAGTTCGCCTTACAAATGGATCAATTAGATCCGATTGCAAAAATTAGAGATGAATTTTCTATTCCAAAGCAAGGCAATGGCGAAGATGAAATATATTTGTGTGGAAACTCTTTAGGATTACAGCCAAAGCTTTCTGCGGAATATGTCAAAAGAGAATTAGATCAGTGGGCTAACCTCGGTGTGAAAGGCCATTTTTCTGGGGATTTCCCTTGGATGCCTTATCATGAATTTTTATCAGAAGGTTTTGCTGATTTAGTTGGTGCAAAAAAAGATGAAGTAGTGGCAATGAATACATTGACGGCAAATCTACATTTTATGATGGTGAGTTTTTACCAACCCACTAAAACACGTTATAAAATATTAATGGAAGATCACGCATTTCCATCCGATCATTATGCGGTTGAATCTCAAGTGAAATTTCATGGTTTTAATCCTGAAGATGCTGTTTTATTTATTAAACCAAGAAATGGCGAAGACGCAATTCGAGATGAGGATGTTTTAAAATTAATTGAAGACGAAGGAGATAGTATTGCACTAATTATGTTACCCGGCGTTCAATATTATACCGGACAGGTTTTTGATATGAAATCAATCACCCGAGTCGGGCATGAAAAGGGATGTAAAGTTGGTTTTGATTTGGCTCATGCGACGGGTAATGTTTTAATGAGTTTACATGACTGGCAAGTCGACTTTGCATGTTGGTGTACTTATAAGTATTTAAATTCAGGACCCGGTAGTGTTGCGGGTTGTTTTGTTCACCAAAATCATCATAAGAATGAATCACTACCTCGTTTCGCGGGTTGGTGGGGGCACGATAAAGAATCGCGATTTAAAATGGAAAATAATTTTAAGCCAATTGCTTCAGCCGAAGCTTGGCAAGTCTCTAATCCCCCCGTACTTTCACTAGCTGCAATTCGTGGTTCGCTCGACACCATAAAAAAGGCAGGTGGAATTAAAATATTAAGAGAAAAAGCGATTAAACTAAGTGGTTTTTTAAGATTTTTGATTGAAGATGAGCTTGCTAATGATGTCGATATTTTAACGCCTAGAGATTTGAATTCCTGTGGAAGCCAATTGTCGTTAGCCATCAAATTGAAAACGGGAGATTCTCCAGAACGAGGTAAAGAAATTTTTGATAGCATCGAAGAGGCCGGAGTAACGGCTGATTGGCGATACCCAAATGTTATCCGCGTTGCCCCTGTTGCTCAATATAATTCGTTTCAGGACGTATTCAATTTCAAAGAAATATTGCTATCAGCGATAAGAAAAAATTCATGATTAATTCTGAACAGATATCAAATCAACAAACAATTACTCTTATTGGCGCAGGTTTAGTGGGTTCTTTATTGGCTGTTTTACTATCGAAAAGAGGATTAAGAGTAGAGCTATATGAGCGACGTTCAGATATACGAAAAGCAGATATTAGCGCAGGTCGCTCTATCAATTTGGCTTTGGCTAATAGAGGGATCTATCCTTTAGAACAAGCAGGTTTAATGGAATTAGTGAAGCCACTGTTAACGCCCATGAAAGGACGAATGGTTCATGACAATGCTGGCAACGAAAACTTTCAAAGTTATGGACAAAAAGCAGAGGAGGTTATTTATTCAGTTTCTAGAGGAGACTTGAATAAAATTTGTTTAAATGCCGCAGAGCAAACCGGCTTAGTGAAGATTTATTTTAATCAAAATTGTGAAAGCGTTGATTTTGATAATAATCAAATACAATTTAGGCATTCAGAAACTAATGACGAAACATTGGTTAATTTTGAACAAATCATTGGAACGGATGGCAGTACATCTGCGGTGCGAGATGCCATCCATCAAAAAGAATCGAGTCAACATGACATTCTTGAACTTGGTCATAGTTATAAAGAGTTACGTATCCCTGCGGGCGCCAATGGTGAATTTCAAATTGATAAAAACTCTTTGCATATTTGGCCTCGTGGCGGYTATATGYTRATTGCGYTACCGAACSAAGAYGCTTCATTTACCGTGACTTTATTTATGCCATCAAAAGGTGAAACCAGTTTTGAATCCTTAGATACTAAGGAAAAGGTTAGTCAATTTTTTGAAACACATTTTAAAGATACGATTTCTCTTTTACCTGACTTAAAAGAAGATTTTTTCGAAAATCCTACCGGGCGTTTAGCTACCGTCAAATGCAGTCCATGGCACTATAAAAATAAGGCCTTGTTGCTAGGTGACGCGGCTCATGCGGTTGTACCTTTTCATGGGCAGGGTATGAATTGCGGATTTGAAGATGCTATATACTTAGCTGAAACATTGGACAAATATCAAGAAAAAAGTAGCGACACAAGCGATATCGATTGGCATCAATTGTTTAAAGAAGTCGATGATAATAGAAAAGAAAATGGCGACGCGATAGCTGATATGGCAATAGAAAATTACGTCACTATGCGAGACTCTGTTAGAGATGAAAAATATTTGTTAAAGAGTGCATTAGGCTTTGAGTTGGAAAAAAGATTCCCTAAATTCTTTTGTCCAAGATATTCGATGGTCATGTTTCATCGACTGCCTTATGCTGAGGCAAAGAAAAGAGGCGTCATTCAAGAAGAGGTATTGAGTGAGTTGACCGAAGGTATAAGTGGAATAGAATTTGTAGATTTTGATTCGGCAGAAAAATTAATTTCTCAAAAGTTAACTAAAGTGACTCTTAATCCATGATCGATCATAAGCATATTCTAGAAGCCGCAAAGCGAATAGAGCCTCACGCAATTCAAACACCTGTGATTGAATCTGAAAAACTGAATCACATCTTAGGCGCAAAAACATTTTTTAAATGTGAGAATTTACAAAAAGTGGGCGCCTTTAAATATCGTGGTGCTTGTAACAGTATTTTACAATTGACGGCACAGCAAAAAAACCAAGGAATTATCGCTTATTCATCGGGAAACCATGCTCAAGCCGTCGCTTTGGTCGCAAAGGAGCAAAATATTAAWGCRACCATTGTGATGCCAAAYAAYGCACCMAAAATMAARATYRAATCRACAARAGMWTATGGCGCASAAGTTATTTTRTTTGATCCAGAGSAAACTACACGYGAGCAAATAGCAGAACAAGCWAAYCCWGASMARAAGTTAACACTMATAAARCCATTTGATAATGAGAKGGTSATTGCAGGGCARGGTACGGYMRCTTTAGAGCTATTGAAARAAGTAGAGGATTTAGACTATATTCTCACTCCTTGCGGTGGAGGTGGATTACTTAGCGGAACCGCGATTATCGCCAAGTACTTAAATCCGAAAATAAAAGTGATAGGCGTAGAACCTGAGTTGGCTGATGATGCTGCTCGTTCGTTCTATACGGGAAAATTACACAGTAACCCAAATCCGCCAACCATCGCAGATGGTACAAGAACGACATCAATGGGCGAAATTACCTTTCCGCTTGTCCGGCAATATGTTGATGAAATAGTGACCGTCAGTGAATATTCGATTAAGCGTTCCGTCGCGTTTGCGTTCAATTATTTAAAGCTAGTTTTAGAACCTTCGGGAGCACTTCCGATTGCGGCTCTTTTGTACGATATTGAGTCAATAAATATTGAAAATAAAAGAGATGTTGGCTTAAAAACATTTCATCCTAAGGGCCGAATCGGCGTAATATTAAGTGGCGGCAATATTGACCCACAACTTATGATCGACATACTCGATTTTAGCGCTTGATTTCAACATTCTAGCGGATCAAACATAACAAAAAATTTGTGATGTTCTTTCGCTGTTAAGGTATTATCACGTTACTAAAATACCCCACCGATATTTTCAATATCCCTCAACATTTATCTATCCTATGCATCTGATTAAAAATAAAAACCTTATTTTAAATTCATCCTTTGTTAATGGAGAATGGTTAGTTTCCGATTCAACATTCGAAGTTTTTAATCCTGCAACAGGAAAAGCTATTGCACAAATATCGGAAGTCACTAGTTTGGAAGTCGAAAACGCGATTAATAGCGCCGCCAAAGCATTTGAAGAATGGAAACTGACTTCATACCAACAACGCAGCGACATTCTACTCAAATGGCAAAAACTACTGCGAGAACATAGCCAAGACTTGGCTAGAATTTTAACCTCCGAACAAGGCAAACCTTTGTCAGAAGCCGTAGGGGAAATACTCCATTCTGCGGACTATATCAAAATCTATGCCGAGCAAGCACACCTGTTTATCGAACCGATAAACCAAGATGCACCTCTTAACCAACAGGCAAAAATCTATAGAAAATCAATTGGCGTTGTTACTGCTATTACACCATGGAACTTTCCTTGCTCTATGGTTGCAAGAAAAGCGGGTGCAGCACTTGCTGCGGGTTGTAGTTTCGTGCTTAAGCCTTCTGAGTTAACTCCTCTATCCGCCTTAGCATTAGCTAAACTCGGTGAGCAAGCCGGTATTCCTGCAGGTGTTTTTAATGTGGTTGTTGGAAGTAATGCGCAGGCAATCGGAGAGATTTTTACCAGCCATCCCAAAATAGCGAAGTTTAGTTTTACCGGCTCTACAATAGTGGGTAAAAGACTACTTGCACAATGTGCGAACGGCGTAAAGAGAACAGCAATGGAGCTTGGTGGAAATGCTCCATTTATAGTATTTGAAGATGCGGATATCGACGAAGCGGTTGAAGGGGCTTGGGTTGCGAAATTTAGAAATTCGGGACAAACTTGTGTCACCGCTAATCGATTTATTATTCATAAAAATATCAAGCAAGAATTTGTTAAAAAGTTGATTGAAAAAATTAAGCAATTAAAAATGGGATGTGGTTTTGATTCAGAAAACTCATTAGGACCATTAGTAAATCAACGGGCAATTGATAAAATTAGTGGGCTGGTTAATAAGGCAAAAGAAGAAGGCGCTAATATTCTATTAGGAGGACATTCATTTGAGAAGGACGATTGTAAAAAGGGTACATTTTTTGAGGCAACCGTCATAGATAACGTCACACCTCAAATGGAGATATTTCACAAAGAAATTTTTGGCCCGGTCGTTACTCTAATTGAATTTAAATGTGAGGAAGAGGCCATACGGTTAGCGAATCAAACTGAGTCTGGTCTTTGTGCTTATGCTTACACAAAGAATGAAAAGATAATTTCTGTTCTAAATCAGCAACTTAATGTTGGAATGTTAGGAATCAACACGGCAAGACTGTCTAATCCTTCGGCACCGTTTGGAGGTGTAAAACAGTCGGGGATGGGCAGAGAAGGCGGTAGTTATGGCATTGAGGAATATTTGGATTATCAGTATGTTTGTATCAGATAGTTAGATCGTAGCCTTGATGAAGCTCGCGTAATCAAGGGATTGCTCGATGTATAGGTAATTAACTACTCCCCAAACCCATCAACATCGTCAATGGTTTGATTTTTCCCCCAATCAATAACACTATTTTCATTTTCAACATATTGATGAAAATGATCTGTCAACACTATTCGGGACACTCAATTACACAACTTTTTGCATAGCTTCATAATCAACGGGTGACCAATAGTCATTAGTTGAGTGAAGTCTTT
>NVTT01000038.1 GCA_002401655.1 Gammaproteobacteria bacterium
AATTACTTAGACTACATGAGCAGAGTCTTCGGTTCTTAAGGCCATAGCCTCGAACCTGCTCCACGTCCTCAGGACGTGGTTTTAATGTTTAATAAAATATTACAGTCCTGCCCCCTTCCATAACTTGTCATCTGCATACAAATCATACAGGTTTTCAGCTCTTGTAGTTAATTCTATGATATATTTTTCCTGTGTTTCTTTATCTTGAAGCGATATTTTACCTTCTGCCAAACCATCTTCTAGTTTTGCCGACTGCAACTGCCAAGACATAGAGAAATACCTTAAAGCATCACGAGCATTTTCAGCCACTTTTGAACTCGCTAAATCTGTTGGGAATTCTCCAGCAATACACCACAGATGAATTTTCTTATCTTGTGTTTTTACATACCATAAACCCAACGTTGGAGGAAGAGACTGGCAACGAGATTGATCGATTCCCGTAATTTGATGTCCTTTAGAGTTGCAGAATTTACTGATTTTCACGTATTCTTTTTGCGACCAGATTTTAAACTCTTTTTCAGCTTCTTCTGGTGTCATTTGATTAAATGGCTTTGCTTGTGCGACTTCGTTTAACATATCAGTACCCTTTATCTTAAATCCAACCCTAACCTCATTTAATAAAGGTTCAGAGCCCAATGAGGCGCTAAATTACGGCATTTTCTATCGATCTTCAAGCTATATTTACATTTGTACTTATTCTTACAAAATGGAAACCATTTGAATGTGGTCAGATGAGCCTACACACCTGTAAATGCGTTGATTTTCTCATAATTTGAGCTAAATGAACGCTAAAAAACTAGCTTATAAAACCAACCAATGGTATCTTTGCGCAAATTTTCAGCCTTTACGTTACCGTAAAGGTTAGCTACATTGATTTTTAAATAAAAATCAATCCGTTAGGCGTTAATTAGGAGTAAATCATGTCTGTTTTTAATTTACGAGATTATGACGATCACGAGCAAGTAGTTTTTTGTAAAGATGTAGAATCTGGTCTAGAAGCGGTAATTTGTATTCATTCAACCGCTTTAGGTCCAGCCGTTGGTGGTTGCAGAATGTGGGAATATAATTCAGACGAAGGTGCGTTGATTGATGCACTGCGTTTATCTCGAGGTATGAGTTACAAGAATGCATTAGCGGGATTAAAGATGGGMGGYGGTAAGTCCGTTATCATCGGAAATTCCCGTACGATGAAATCGGAAGCCTTATTTAGAGCCTTTGGTCGTTTTATCGAAAACCTAAATGGGCAGTATATTTCCGCTGAAGATGTTGGTATCAACCCATCAGACATGGCGATTGTGCATAAAGAAACCAATCACGTAGTTGGCTTGGAAGGACGTAGTGGTGATCCTTCTCCTGTAACTGCTTATGGCGTATATAAAGGAATGAAAGCGGCTGCAAAACATCGTTTAGGTCGTGATGACTTATCAGGGTTAAAAATTGCGGTGCAAGGTCTTGGTCATGTTGGTTACTATTTATGTGAACACCTTAAAAATGAAGGTGCGGAATTAATTGTCACTGATATCAACAAAGAATCTGTCGACCGCGTAGTGAGTAATTTAGGCGCAACCGCTGTAGATCCTGATGATATTTATTCTCAAAATGTTGATATTTATGCTCCCTGCGCGTTAGGTGCAACTATCAATGACGTCACTATTCCACAGCTAAAATGTAGTATTGTTGCTGGTGCTGCTAACAATCAATTGTCTGAAGATAGACATGGAGACCAGTTAAAGAAACAAGGGATCTTATACACTCCTGATTATGTCATCAATGCTGGCGGTATTATTAACGTTTCATTTGAAACTGAAGGTAAAGAGTATAGTAAACAAGATGCGTTGAATAAAGTAGATGAAATTTACGGGACTTTATTGGAAATATTTGAAATTGCAGACTCTGAACAAAAGACCACCAATATAGTGGCTGATGAACTTGCTAGACGCCGAATTTCGGCTGCAAAATAGGTTACCGAGACCTACCAATTAAAGGTTTATCCTAATAAAAGGAAGTACATACCCATCCCACCTCAATATGTAGATTTCAGCAAGGCTAGAAACATCCATATTTGAGGCAAGTAATTTTTGAGCTAGTCATTGATGTCCACGGATGGACTGAATGCAGATATTGCCTGGAGCAAATATCTGTCTAGCTGAAAATTACTTAACGAGAAAGATGGATGTTTATAGCCTTGCCCTACGGGTGCTCAGCTAGAAAACTTGCACCGCGTTGCAATTCTAGGAAAGGACTAGCCATTCCCTTCGAATTACGCCTTGTTCAACCTTCCTAGCTGAACACTGAAACCTGTATATTGAGGTGGGATGGGTATATGTAAAATAAATTTGCATAATCTAAAATTTGAACTATCTTTAACATTAGAAATAGATTTTCTCCTACATCATTCTTTTTCTGGTTGTTAGTTATTATTTTAGGCGAATGCTTACTAGCTTGTCCGAGAATAGGAAACAGTTACTTCCCCTACCCAGGTACTCTTAACGGAGCCTGGGATTTTTTTGCTCTTTTTTTACAACTAATTATTTAGGCAATCCATTTAAACTATTTCATAGACGATAAAAATAGCCTCTCATAGTTTTCCGTTGTTGCTTTGCAAAATGTTTGGTAATCCTCACCTCTAATTTCAGCCACTAACTTAGCGACATCAGCAACATACATCGGTGAATTGGGTTTTCCACGATGGGGCTTTGGGGTTAAATAAGGGCTATCTGTTTCAACCAGTATTCTGTTTAAAGGAATTTTTTTAGCCGTTTCTCTGAGTTCGTCTGCATTATTAAAAGTGACTATCCCAGAAAAAGAGATATAAAAGCCCATTTCCATTGCTATTTCCGCCATTTCTAAAGACTCAGTAAAACAATGTAAAACCCCGCCTACTTTATCAGCATTTCCTTTCGATAATATTTCTAAAGTATCTTCTCTTGCATCTCTCGTATGAATAATSAGWGGTAAATYGACATCTACRGCSGCTTGAACGTGGGTTTTAAATAATGAYTGTTGTTCTTCTTTACTTTCTTYCGCATAAAAATAATCTAARCCKGTTTCKCCAATAGCYACCACTTTAGGRTGCTGRCTYGCTTTAACCAAAGACGAAACGCTGGCRGATTCMCCTTCTGTRTATARCGGATGGACKCCRACMGAYGCGTGGATATTWGGATGAGACTCAGCAATTTGTATTACTTGTTGTTGATTATCAGAATTAATCGCCACGCAAAGGAATTGGCTAACACCTCTTTCATTGGCCGCTTTAATGGCATTTTCAAATTGGTTATCAAAAGGTTCGAGATCGATCCGATCAAGATGGCAGTGGGAATCGGCTAGCATGGAAGGCTTCTTTTAAAAATAAATCGATACCAATGTAGGTATCAGTCAGTAGACATTAATAGTCAGATTAAATAAGAGGGCTGAATTAATTTACATCGTATGGGTAATTCGATCAGATTCTAAGACGCCCGCCAAGTGTGTTTCAATTTTACCTCTTGTCACGCCTTTATCTTGCTCGCTAAATTGAACACCTATGCCACTAGCTTTATTTCCTTGTGCGCCTTTAGGTGTGATCCAGATAATTTTACCAGCGACGGGAAGACGATCGCTATCATTCATTAAGGTCAACAACATAAAAACTTCATCACCCAACGAATATTTTTTATTGGTTGGGATAAAGAGACCGCCATTACGAATAAACGGCATATATGCCGCATAAAGTGCGCCTTTGTCTTTAATTGTTAATTGTAAAATGCCGCCTTTAGGAGCAGCTGCAGGTCCAGCCATAAATAAATTTAACCTTGTCTAAGTAGTTTATATCTAAAAAATAGCCATCGAGTTGTCTTTGAAATCACTCAGTTTAAGGCAGAAAATGTGAACATAGCCTAACTATGTGAAGCTACCGCTCCTGCTAACGCCCCTTACCTACATCCATGTAGGCAACCATTTTTGAACGCAGAAATGATTGATTTCAAAGATAAGTCGCTGGTTATTTTGAATAATGGACTATTTTCCTTCCTAATTCAAACCAATGAATCAAAATAGCTTCTAGTTGTAACGTTAATTGTAGATTACTTCCRCTAGATTGYGCTCTATTTAGGTTAATTATTTGCTCATAGAGGTTCATCACTGTCTTTTGAGGGACATTTCTATAACGTTGAGTCTTTTCTAATGACTCTGATTCTAACGAAATGGACTGACTGACCTGATGAAAATAGTTTGCTATCCAGCCGATTAATGAGGGTGCATGCTCTTTATGCTGTATTAACAATTCATTTGCGGAAAGTTGATTGGTTAATACGGCATCAAGATCACTAAACAGTTTTTTGTATTCACTTTGATAGCCTTGGTCAATAAATTCATGACTTGCATATGGAGCGCCATAACAAACTTCCATTGAGTTAGAAGCATTGTCTTTATTAACTTGTTCGTCATGAGCTTGTTCATTACTAATTTGGTCGAATTCTTTATTAATCAGCCAGTCTAATGTTTTGTTTTTATCGGCATTCAAATTTAACACTTGGCACCGACTTTTTATGGTGGCAGGAACTTTTCCCATACCATRACTAATCAACATGATTARMGTATCTTGTCCYGGYTCYTCYAARGTTTTYAAAATCGCGTTAAAGGAAGATATATTCATATCATCGATAGAGTTTATTATTGCAACTCGCCATCCATTCAATTGAGAGGTTTGCACTAACTTTTGTGATAACTCTCTCATTTGGTTAATACTAATATTTTGTTTTAGCTTTCCTTTTTCGACCAGCCTTTCCGCTAAATAAAAATCTGGGTGTGTATGAGCTTTTAGTAACAAACATGATTTACAATTACCGCAAGCAACACTTAAATTTGACGGAAGTTCATTTTGTATTTCTTCGTTAGAACTGGTTCCATTATTCTCTACTTGATTAAAAGGACGCTCTTGATTTGTTTGACACAATAGGCTGGCACCAATCGCTTTTGCCAATTTTAATTGACCAAAACCTTTAACCGCATTAATCAATAATCCGTGAGGGAATTTATTTTGTTGATAGGCTGACTGTAATCCTTTAAACGCATCATTTAGCCAAAAGTCTTCTTGTCGAATGGATACTTCAAAAGGTTCTTTTTCTTCACTGTTCGATTCAGTTATAGGCATAATTCTAATTCTTTCTTAATCGCTTGTTGTACAAGTTCTGCTGATGGACTTGCATCAATAATTTTAATTCTTCCCTTCGATTTTTCAGCACGTTTTAAATAGGCTTTTCGAATTGTCTGAAAGAACGTAATTTTTTCATCTTCGAATCGGTCTGAATCGCCGCGCAATCGAGTTCTTGCCATACCGTCTTCAACGGACATATCTAGAAGTAAAGTTAGATCCGGTAAAAAATCGCCCATACTCCATTTTTCAATGAACTCAATTCGTTCAAAACCTAAACCTCGACCGCCTCCTTGATAAGCGTAACTAGCATCAACAAAACGATCACTGACTACCCAAACACCATCATTCAAAGCCGGTTTAATGACGTTCTCAATATGTTGAATGCGAGATGCAAACATCAATAATAATTCTGCACTTGCGTCCACATTTTCTTCACGTTTTTCTAAAAGTAAATTTCTAATTTCCTCGGCTAAAGGTGTTCCGCCAGGCTCTCGAGTTACTAAAACTTGATGACCTAAAGATTCGACATAACCTTTGATAAAGTTAAGGCTTGTGGTTTTTCCAACGCCTTCACTCCCTTCCAGAGAAATAAATTTTGCTTGGTTTTTTTTATTTTCAGTTTGCATAAAGTTTATCTTAATTGTACATCTATTAATTTATAGTAGAAATTTCACTTTTTACTTTTAGTTTTCTTAAGCCAACGTCTAACCGCTTTGTTATGTTCTTCTAGCGTTTTACTAAAATGATGACCTCCTGTTCCATCCGCAACAAAATACAAGACATCTTCTTTTGCAGGGTGTAGTGTCGCATAAATAGAGGCTCTACTAGGTGATGCTATCGGCGTTGGAGGCAATGCTTTAATTATTCTTGTGTTGTATGGTGTGGGTGTTTTAAGATCTTCCCAAGTAATATCACCATTAAAATTTTCACCTATTCCATATATAACGGTTGGATCGGTTTGCAAACGCATCTTCTTTTGTAATCGCCTGATAAAAACACCTGAAATACGCTCTCTTTCAGATGAAATGCCGGTTTCTTTTTCTACAATTGATGCTAAAACTAAAGCTTCATAAGGCGTTTTTAATGGTAAGCCTTGCTCTCTATTAGCCCATTCTTCTGCTAAAACACTTTGCATTAATTTGACTGAACGTTGCACCACGGAAAAAGCGCTATCACCTTTAGAATAATGATACGTTTCTGGAAAAAGCCAGCCTTCAATACTACTCGATTTAAGTCCTAATTTTTTTATTACTTGATTTTCATAAACCAGCTTGTCTTTTTTATCGTTAATCAATTCAATATTCAAGTCCGCATGATCATTTAAAAGATGATTTAAAATTTCCCATTTATTTTGCCCCTCTACAATTTGAAAGGAATATTGAATAACGTCCCCTTTAGTCAATAACCGTAGTAATTCTAAAGGTTTTATTATCTTCGGCAACTGATACTCGCCCGCTTTTATTTTTGATAGATGCGGATATTGTTTAGCTAATGCTTTTAAATAAATCGAAGAAGAAATTAGTGTTTTTGATTCCAAATAATGAGCAAGATGTCCAACGCCCCAACCTTTTTTCAACTCAAACAGCACCTCACTGTCACCAAACTGAATATCAGTTTTTTGAAATTCCTTATAAYCCAACCAAAACCAATAAGTAGTTAAAAACAAAAAAAATAATGGCATTCCAATTAAATAGCGTATGACCGACTTTTTATTAACTGAATGATTCATTTTTACAAGACTAATTCCAATTGACTTTTCAGTTGCAACACACAATCTAAATCTAACTTTAAATAGATATCACACTCCAAGTTTATAAATGATTCTGCCGGCCAAATACCGACAATACTATTAGTCACAAATGATGCGGTCATTTTTTTTAAATCCGTTTTGACAATATCCTTATGCTTACAACTGATCCCTAACTCATCCATCTTTTCAATCACAAGACCTTGTGCAACGCCATTTATTCCGCAGTCGCTAATAATGGGGGTCATCCACTCACCGTCTAATTTTACAAATAAATTACTACGACTACCACAAATTACTCGCTCATCATCACACATCAAAACTTCTTGATTAGGCGCTTCACACTCACTAGATGCCATGACATTATCTAATCGATTTAAATGCTTAATTCCCGCTAACATTTTATTCACCGAGATAGGTGTTTCAGCCATTTTCAAATGGCATGTCTCATATGGAAACTCTTTCAACTTTTGCACGGCAATTTCACATTCTATTGTCGCGTTTGCACTAAAAGCATACCCTCTTTCTTTTTGCTTTCGACTACAACTAATTCGTAGAATTGAATCAGGATATTTTATAGCAATTTTATCCATTGATGACGCAATTTCTTTGCTGCTCCATTGACTAAACTTTAATCGTTTAGACGATACCTCAAGCCGAGACAAGTGTCGTTCTTTATTGATAATGCGACTATTTCTAACGACTGCTGTGGTGAAAAAACCATCACCAAATAACGCTCCTCTAAACAAGTATGCACTAGACTGGACGTCAGACGGGGATCTAGAGGAGCTATTCTCATCATCGATATATATTTTAGTGATTATGTCCATTCAAACTAATTCTTTTCAACAATTTTCTATTTTACATCAATCAAGCATCAATATTGTTAACATCTTCAAAAAAACTCTCGTTGAAATGAYTACGRCAAACTGACACATAWCGRTCATTACCYCCTATCTCYACTTGCATRCCYTTTGTAATMACCTYTCCAGACTCATCYAAYCTYARAACCATCGTCGCTTTACTKCCACAGTGACAAATAGCTTTCAAYTCTTTSAGRTTRTCTGACCAAGCCAAYAGATATTTACTKCCTTCAAAYGGTTCKCCYTGAAAATCMGTYCKTAAWCCRTARGCKAGRACAGGAATRTTRAGTAAATCGCTYACTCGWCCKAGYTGAAATACTTGYTCTTTTGWTAAAAATTGRGCCTCRTCRATTAAYACACARTGYAGTTTCTYYMTTTCGCTSTKAYTKTTRATGACTTTAWACAAATYATCYTCWGGRACRAAAATAGTMGCATCAGTCTGYAAACCRATCCTYGATGTTACTTTGCCKATAGCATARCGATCATCTARCTTWGGCGCYAAKACYAARGTATTCATACCTCTTTCTTGRTAGTTATAGCTTGATTGCAATAGAGCKGTTGATTTACCAGCGTTCATAGAAGAGTARTAAAARTAAAGTTTTGCCATTRATWTKYTYTRCCTAAGTTCTTGTTTTTATGTGTTTWTWTAAWKARCGTAATRGATGGTAATTTTACGCTTCAGTTAATCTTGACACATTGGTCAAGATACGTATATATTCTTCTTTGTATCCTATGGGTTTGGTGCGTCTTTTTTATGATAATCTCAATCCATTTGTACTACCGATTCAAGGTTGATTTTATGATTTTCATATCTTTTAGTGATTTTCATTTTGCTGTCATCATTGTCTCGTAAAATAATAACAACGAGGTCAGGATAATGTCTATTTTATTGATCATAGATAACCATAAATTGGCAGCTTTTTCTACTGTCAACTCCAACTCTGACCAAATTTCTGCTTCTAATTAACAAAGGAATAAATTGATGCGATTGTTTTCAATGCCCAATATTGGAACAAAATATAGTTCTAATACCAACGAAAAGCTCAAGCGTAAAACGCCAAGCCTTTTGCTAACTGCGTTTGCAAGTGTTTTTGCTGCGCAGTCAGCTATGGCCGACGTTTTTATAAATGAAATTCACTACGATAATAGTGGCGGAGATACAGGTGAAGCTGTAGAAGTCGCAGGCGATGCAAATACAGACTTAACTGGCTGGAGTATTGTTTTATATAATGGAAACAATCAACAATCTTATAATACAGTTAATTTAAGTGGTTCGATTCCAAACCAGCAAGATGGATTTGGCACTTTGGATTTTGCTATAAGCGGTATTCAAAATGGTGCTCCGGATGGTATTGCACTGGTTGACGCTAGTAACAATCTCGTTCAATTTTTAAGCTATGAAGGTTCTTTTACTGCCATTGGTGGTGTTGCTGATGGTATCACTAGTGAAGATATTGGCGTGTCCGAAGCAAGTAGCACTTTGGTAGGTGATTCACTTCAATTAGGTGGTACAGGTAGCGTCTATGCTGATTTCTCATGGGAAGCGGCTAGTGCAAATACTTTTGCATCAATCAATACAAATCAAACTTTTGGTGGAGGCGGACCTCAAGTCGATGCAGCCCCAACAGTAATCAGTTCGATTCCTAGTAATAATTCAGGTGTAAACGCTTTAGATACTAATATCGATATTAGTTTCAGCGAAGCTGTTGATTTAGCTGACGGTTGGTATGCTATCGACTGTAATATAAGTGGAACGCATACTGCCGTTGTTGCAGATGGACCTCAACACTATAGCCTTAACCCTGATACTGATTTTGACTTTAATGAAATCTGTACAGTTACAATTACAGCATCCTTAGTAACCGATGTAGATGCAGATGATCCACCAGACGCGATGGAAAGTGATTATACATTTAGCTTTTCAACTGAAGTCGATTCGCCAATTCGTATCAATGAAGTTGATGCAGATACTGCTGGTAGTGATACTTTAGAGTTCATCGAACTTTATGATGGCGGTGTTGGAAATACCTCTTTAGATGGGTTAGTGGTTGTTTTATATAATGGCTCAGATGCTCAGTCTTATAATTCAGCTTTCGATCTAGATGGTTATTCAACAAACGCTGAAGGGTATTTCCTTTTAGGTAACGAGTTAGTCTCTCCTACTCCATCAATCATTATTAATAATAATGGTATTCAAAACGGTGCAGATGCGGTGGCTATTCACGTTGGTGATGCTACTAACTATGAAAATGATACTCCGGTGTCAGCTTTAGGGTTAATCGATGCAATTGTTTATGATACAAACGATAGTAACAACGCAGGTTTATTGGATGTATTAACACCTAATCAACCTCAAAAGAACGAAGATGATGCAGACGATAAAAATTCGCATTCAAATGCCCGTGTACCGGATGGTGGCGCGGCATTGGATACCGGTTCTTATATCGCTCAACTTCCTACACCTCTTGCGAGTAATGTGACAGAAGCTGAAATCTTTGAAATTCAAGGTGCAGGTATGTCCTCTCCATTTGCTGGTGCATACGTTCGAACTTTAGGAAATGTTGTTACTGCTTTAGATACCAATGCTTTCTTTATGCAAACGCCTGAATCAAGAAGTGATCTAGATGAAAATACTTCTGACGGTATTTATGTCTTTACTGGTAGCGCTCCAACAGTTGTTGTTGGCGATATGGTTGATGTTGAAGGTCAAGTGATTGAGTATTTCGGTTTTACTGAATACAGCCGTCCTTTGGTTACAATCACTAGTGGTGGACATGCTTTACCCGCGATGGTGACTTTTGATGCAAACACACCTTCTCCTATCCAACCTCAAATGGAAAATGAAGTAGAACGTTTTGAAGGAATGATTATTACCTTTGATGGTATTGCTTCAGCGGCGACGGGTCGTTTTGGTGATACTGCGGTAGTCGCAGGTGATACACGAGCATTCCGTGAACCAGGGATCGAATATCCTGGCGAAACTGGTCTTCCTGTTTGGGATGGTAATCCTGAAATCTTTGAAGTTGATCCGAATGCATTAGGTGGTGACAATCCAACTATTTTTGCTGGACAATCTGTTTCTGCAACAGGTCCTCTAGGATTCTCATTTGGTGATTATCAAGTTTGGCCTACAGAGTTAAACCTTGGCGAACAACCTGATTTATTAGTTAAAGTGCGTGACCGAGCGGATGCTGAAATGACGGTTGGTTCACTTAACATGTTTCGTTTGTTTGGTGATATGGATCAGACGGCAGTGCGTTTAAGTAAAATCTCGCGTTTTGTTGTTAATATTATGGATTCTCCAGATGTTCTCGCTGTTAGCGAAGTTGGCACACTTGCCGTACTAGAATCGTTGGCGTCGGAAATCACCCTTTTGAATCCAGATGTCCAATATACCGCTCATCTACAAGAAGGTAATGATGTCGGTGGTATAGACGTCGGATTCTTAACAAGAAGCCATATAGCAGTGGATGACGTAACGCAATACGGTCTAGATACTATTTTCGATTTTGATGGATCAAAGCTAAATGACAGGCCACCACTGGTGTTCAAAGGTCGCAACACAGCCAATGGAAGCAATTTTCCCATTCAGGTACTAGTTGTCCATAATCGTTCATTAAGCAGAGTAGATACTAGCGAACGAGTTAGACTGAAAAGGCTCACACAAGCTCAGTTTGTGGCTAATCTTGTACAGGATATTCAAGAAGAAAATCCTGAGGTTAATCTAGTTGTGACCGGTGATTTCAACGCTTATCAATTTAGCGATAGTTACGTTGATGTGATTGGTCAAATCAAAGGAACTTCAGTTGAAGCTGATAACCTACTTTGGGAACAAAGCCCTGTATCTCCAGAGCTGACTAACCAAGTGGATAGTTTGCCTGATGAAGAGCAATATTCCTTTATCTTTAGAGGTAGCTCTCAAGTGCTTGATCATGCTTTAACTACTAGTAACTTGGAAAGAATGATTACTGGTTTTGGATTTTCTCGTGGCAACTCAGATGTTCCAGCTAGCTTAGTGAATGATGATACTGACGAACTTCGTTCATCGGATCATGATGGTGTTGTTTTATTCATTAAAATGGATAGCGATAACGACACAATCTTTGATGATGCGGATCAATGTGCAGCAACGTCTATTCCTGAAACTGCGCCCGCGAAAGGATTGAAGCCTAACTATTATGCATTGTTAGATGGTGACACAACGTTTGATTCAATTGATTCACCATACTCTCGTGAAAAACGTGACTTCACTATTGAAGATACAGCGGGTTGTTCTTGTGAGCAGATTGCTGAGAAACGTGGTATGGGTAACGTTCCAGCAGGCGCATTAAAGCATGGTTGTAGTCTTGGGTTAATGAAAAAATGGATTCGTCATGTAAAATACGATGAACCTTTTAATGGTTAATTTTTGATGATTAGAACAATGAAAAGCCGGCTTTTATAGCCGGTTTTTTTATTTTAAATCTAAATTCAAATTCTTTCTTAATGTGACTTTAAATAAACTTCATGCATTATGATTGCTTATTCATGCTAAAAAGAATAAACTCTTAATATCAAAGAGAGGGATAGTATTATGGCTAATTTACAAGTTAAGTCGATCGATGAACAATTATACAAGTCTCTTGGCAGAAGGGCTGCTTTAGAAAATAGATCAATCAGTCAAGAAGTTGTTTCCATTCTAAAAGATTATCTATCTAAACCAAGTACAAAACACGCAAAAACAAACGAACAGTTCATGCAACTTTGTGGAAGTTGGGTTGATGATAAATCAGCGGAGCAAATATCTAAAGAAATACGAAACAGTCGTTCCCGATCTAAACATAGAGATATCAGTCTCTAGGAGCATGTCCGAATCACGGCGCTGTCAACAGCATTGAAATTACATACTGTTTATCAAAGAGATTAATTAAATGTACTTAATAGATACCGATATAATAATTTACTCTCTAAAAGGCGTAACCTCAGTAACGGACAACTTTGAGAGCCACGCTAATGCTCCAAAAGCAATTTCTGTCATTAGCTACGGCGAATTAGTTTATGGAGCACAGAAATCAATGCAAGTTCCCAGTAACTTAGCCAAAGTTAACCGAATTAAAGAAATATTTCCTATTATCGATCTTTCGCCGTCAATTATGGATTGTTTCGGACTGTTAAAAGCTCAGTTAAGTAAAAATGGAATTACGGTCGATGATTTTGATCTATTGATAGGCGCGACGGCTATAACTTATGGTTACACCATCGTAACCAATAACGAGAAACACTTTTCTAAAATACCCGATCTATCTATTGAGAATTGGAATCAATAAATTTATTTTGAGACAAAGCAGTCTATCGACGTCATACCTATCCCACCTCAAGATGTAGGTTTACAATGTCAGTTCAGGTCAAACTAAATCAAGACGACACAGATAAACCTCTACCGATACCGTAATATGAAAACCCTTGCTCTTTCATGTCGACTGGATCAAATAAGTTTCGACCATCTACGATTAATTTTTCTGATACTGAGCTTTTAATCAAATTAAAATCAGGCGCTCTAAACTGGCTCCACTCAGTACAAATCACCAGTGCATCTGATCCATTTAAAGCGGTTTCTTTTGTTCCAGTTAATAAAAGATCATCTCGATTGCCATAAATTCTTTGGCATTCTTCCATAGCTTCTGGATCATACGCCTGCACCTTCGCACCGCTTTTCCATAAAGACTCCATCAAAACGCGACTTGATGCTTCCCTCATATCATCTGTATTTGGCTTAAAACTTAATCCCCATAGCGCAATCGTTTTACCATTTAGGTCACCATTAAAATGCTTATTTAAATAACTAAACAACTTGCCTTTTTGGGCATGGTTAACTTTTTCAACCGCATTTAATATTGAAGATTCATATCCATGTTGAGAGGCTGTTTTTGCGAGCGCTTGAACATCTTTGGGAAAGCAAGATCCTCCGTAACCGCAACCAGGATAAATAAACTGATAACCAATTCGAGGGTCGCTACCAATGCCATGCCTTACCGCTTCAATATCAGCACCTAAAATTTCTGCCAAATTAGCCATTTCATTCATAAACGAAATTTTTGTTGCGAGCATACAATTGGCTGCGTATTTTGTTAACTCTGCGCTCTTCACATCCATCACAATAATTCGGTCATGGTTTCTATTAAATGGCGCATATAACTGGCGCATACTCTTTTCAGTTTCACTATTATCGGTACCAATAATGATTCTGTCAGGCTTCAAGCAATCACTAACCGCTGCACCTTCCTTTAAAAACTCAGGATTTGAAACAACCGAAAATGATAAGTCTGACTTTCTTGATTCCAATTTTTTTCGAATAACGGCAGTAACTTTATCTCCAGTTCCCACCGGAACCGTCGATTTATCGATAATTATTTGTGAAGAAGTCATATGCTCAGCAATCGTTTCCGCAACCGCTAAAACATATTTCAAATCAGCAGCCCCATCTTCATCTGGAGGTGTTCCTACTGCGATAAACTGAAAGTCACTCTGTTCAATCGCTGACTTAGCATCGGTAGTAAACTGCAATCGTCCAGATTTATAATTTTCAATCACTAATGGCGTTAAACCTGGCTCATAAATGGGGATTTTACCTTGTTTTAAAGACTCTACTTTGGCTTCATCTATGTCAACACAAATCACATCGTGCCCGACAGATGCAAGTACGGCTCCTTGAACAAGCCCCACGTAACCAATTCCAAATACTGTTACTTTCATTTAAACCTCTTTATTCATCTCTTTTCTGATTTATTTCAATCTCAACTAACCAATCTCAACTAACTAAGCTCGACTAATCAGAGTCATTATATTCGTTCTCCGCGACCAATTCCAAAGTACCGTATACCATCTTTTTTTAATAAGTTTGGTTGATATAAATTTCTACCATCAAATATAGCAGGAAAATTCAATTCTGATTTAATTAGTTCAAAATCCGGCGACCAAAACTCTTTCCATTCTGTACAGATGGCTAAGGCATCACAACCAATTAACGCTTCATCTCTGTTTCCGGCTATCTCTATGGAATTCACATGACTGTAATGTGCCCGTATATTTCCGCTAGCAAGCGGATCATATACTTTAACCGAAGCGCCTTGCGCAAGTAGCGAATCAATTAAGTTGATTGCGGGAGCCGAAGCAATACTAGGACTTCCGGGCTTAAAAGAAACACCCCAAACAGCAATTTTTAAGCCTTTCAATTCCGTTCCAAAAAACTTCCAAATTTTTCTAAATAAGACATCTTTTTGTTTTTCATTAATTTCAGCGACTACACTTAACAATCCCAAATCACCGGTTCTTGTTTTTAAGGCATCGGCTATTTTTGCAAGATTTTCAGCCAACGCACTACCACCATAACCACAGCTAGGATAAAGGTAATCATTACCTATTCGCGGATCGCTACCAATACACTCTCTAACCACTTCAATATCTACACCGGTTTGTTCCGCCAAATCGGCCATTTCATTCATAAAACTAAGTCGTGTGGCTAACATCGCGTTTCCCGCGAAACAAGAGAACTCTGCATCTCTTGCGGAAACCACTTTCACAACATCTTTTGCTCGATTGAAAGGGTAAAAAAGAGCCTTTAAGCCTTCAATTTGATTACTGTTATCACATCCCAAAATAATATTGTCTGGGCGAGAGAAATCTAAAATTGCGCGCCCCTCTCTTATCAATAAAGGAACACAACAAATCGGTAAATAGTTTTTCGTATCAATCTCATTTAACTCTTTATTTTCCTTTAGACTCTCTAAATAATTTGAATATGTTTTCTCTGACTCGCCTATATCCGTCGGCGTTAGATTAATAATCGTTCCACTATTTTGTAGTGATTTCGATATTTGTTTTGCAAAAAGTACAAATATAGAAGACAGCTCAATATCCGCAACAACAATGTAATCAAAAATAATTTCATCATTAATGTCTTCTTGAAATTCAATTAACCGAGCGGAATTTTTTTGTTGTAAATATAACGCTTCTAACTGAGGTTCGTTATCAAATGCTTTTTTAAGCCCGGTAACATTAAAAACAAAAACCTGATTACCCACTGACGCAAATATTGCGGCGGCTACTTTTGATTTTAATCCTTCACCAAAAATGGCAATATTCATTTTGWGTCACTCMCGTAAGATGAAGCTTTRACCAAATTYATTAAACCATTAGTTGAAGCATCAAAATCAGTYACTTCCWTTTCSGATTTAAGYGCWACCAGCGCATCTTCCGCCATYTCTTTTCCTAACTCAACGCCCCATTGGTCAAAAGGGTTKATGTTCCAAATCGTCGCCATKACAAAAACTTTATGCTCATAYARTGCGATTAATTTACCCAGTGTATTRGGTGTTAATTTTTCAATCAATATTGTCGTTGAAGGCTGATCACCTGGATAATACTTATGTGCGAGCTCTATCTGTGCCAAATCGTTCTGTGCCAAATCGATGGTCTTTTTATCGGTTACTTCTGGTCGATCTGTTTGACTACCTAACATTAAGGCTCGAGACTGCGCAAAGCAATTTGCCAAAGTTAATTTATGTTGTTCATGTAAGGATGCTTGATGCTTTCCAAAATCATTAGAAAATCTCTTGATAGGCGCTATAAAATCACAAGCAACTTTCCGAGTTCCTTGATGCAACAATTGATAAAAAGCATGTTGCGCGTTAGGTCCAACCTCTCCCCATAGCACCGGACAAGATTCATAATCCAACTTCTGACCTTCTAACGTAACCGATTTACCATTACTCTCCATTTCTAACTGAGTTAAATAACTGGGGAAAAATTTAAGTCGCGCATCGTAAGGTAGTATTGCTTGAGCTTTTATTTTCAAGAAATTACTGTTCCAAACTCCCACTAAACCTAATAAAACAGGTAAATTATTTTCTAATTTACTTGAGTGAAAATGCTCATCTAGTTCGTGAGCACCTTTTAGTAATTCTAAAAAACCATCCATTCCAATTTTTAATGCAATGGTTAACCCAACCGTAGACCATAAAGAAAAACGACCACCAACCCAGTTCCATAACTTTAAGCGACTATCTTTAGCAATTCCCCACTGATCCATCTTTTGTTCATTGGTAGAAATACCGATAAAATGTTGTTTGGTTACAATAGATTCATCACTACAAAAACCCAATAACCAGTCTTTTGCCGACGATGCATTGGCCAGCGTATCAATGGTGCCAAAGGACTTAGAAACAATAATGAAAAGTGTTGTTTCAGGATTAAGTTCGCTAAATAAATGAGAAACTTGCGAGCCATCCATCGTTGATGCAAAGTGAACTTTAATTGGATTTTTAGGGTTTACTTTATACTCATCCAAAGCWTCACAAACTAAAAGMGGTCCAAGATCTGAKCCACCWACACCGATATTAACCACGTCAGTAATTGGYTTACCGCTATAWCCTCGCCATTGACCTAAAGTTAATTTAGTRACCATCGTYGACATATTATCGAGCTGTTGTTTAACCGATAAATGAATATCAATATCATCCAAKATTAATSYATTTTCATCATYAAAYAGATTGCCTCTCAAMGCMGTATGTAATGCCGATCTTTKTTCRGTAGTATTAACAACYTCACCAGAGACTAAYGCATTAATTGCWTCSGKTAAWTTMACTTTRTTTGCTAAWKCRACTARCAGTTTAAATGATYTTTTATTTAATTTTTGTTTTGAAAAATCAATGYTTAAYTGATCAAAATTAAAACAAAGATCYKTAAATCGATGCTTATCTTGAAATAAATCACCGATCTTTTTATCKGCAAGATCMGCRTKAAAATGNTTCNTGAAGTGMYTTCCACTCTWGTGTTTCRGTRATAGACATAAYRRYARCTATTTRATTTWATTMTTTGAMGTAGAACTTRWRSTKRARYYWKWAWSMWNAATCAMWMNANTNNNAAACGATTTAAACKCYTCACCYWSTGMTTYRTGGCGAAKACCATATTCAACAAAMGCTTTCATGTAACCTAACTTAGATCCRCAATCATGTGACTTMCCCGTCATATTAAAAGCTTCAACCGTTTCYARATTCATCAATTCATCAATTGCGTCCGTCAACTGAATTTCTCCGCCCGCACCAGGTTTAGTCTCATCTAACAATTTCCATATTTTTGGCGATAACACATAGCGTCCCACAACAGCTAAATTGGAAGGAGCATCTTCTAAATTTGGTTTTTCTACAACACGGCTCATTTTCGCTGATTCACCCTGAGAAATATCCACCCCATCACAATCAACTACACCATAACTTGAAACTAATGAATCTGGCACTGGCTCTACCATAATTTGACTTGCGCCAGTGCTTTCAAAACGCTTAATCATCGCGGATAAATTATCTTTACTTAAATCACATGCTTGGTTGTCAATGAGGACATCTGGCAGTATAACCACAAAAGGATTATCTCCGACAATAGGATAGGCTTTCGCAACCGCATGGCCTAAGCCTTTGGCTTCACCTTGTCGTACCGGAAGAATAGTGACATGCTCCGGGCGAGTACGCTTAACCGCTTCTAGTAAATCTTGTTTCCTTTTATTTTCTAAACTTGTTTCCAGTTCAAAGGTTTTATCGAAGTGATTTTCAATTGCTGCTTTAGATGAGTGAGTCACCAATACAATCTCCGTGATTCCTGCGGCAACACACTCGTCAACGATATATTGAATAAGCGGTTTATCTACAATAGGAAGCATTTCTTTAGGTATTGCTTTGCTCGCTGGGAGCATTCTAGTGCCAAAACCTGCAACGGGAATGACTGCTTTAGTGATTTTTGAATTTGAGGTGTTTTTAGACACAGCAACACTTCCTTGGTTATCTATATTTTTGATTAGGAATTATCCCCGTTCAGACAACAATGTCAACTACCCTTTAACCGACTTTATTACCTATTTATCTGAATCAGAGAGCTATGCACTTATTTTAGTCTAAAATCTATGATATAAATTGAATATTAAGCACGTTTTTGGATAACTCTATGAAAAAAATACATTTTATTGCTCTTTCGATTGCGGCTATGGTTAATCCATCTATTGCTACTGGTTTGCCCATCTGTAAATCTCCTTTAACTAAGCAAATGAAACGTTTTGAAAAAATTGAATTTACAATTCCAAGAAAAGCGCCAAGCGGAATGCTCAAAGAATATGCTGCTAAACTAGAAATACTTTGCCCTTGGCAATTAGAAATGGATTTAAATGGCGATAAACAAAATGATTGGGTAGGAATAATTCATAGGAAAGGACAGTTTGAATTAGTTGCGTACTTATCCGCAAACAAAAAGTTTTCATTGCAAGTTTTGCATCAATACCAATTTTTTCCAGAACAAAACTTACTAAGAATCGTCCGCAATCAAAAGTTTAAAAAGAATGTTTATGGTTCAATCAAATATAACTTACAGGAAATATCTTTTGATAGTGATAGCCGAGTTTATTCGTTTGAAAAAGGAAAAATGAAAGTTATAAAGCAATACGTTGAAAAAATAAAAAAGAAAGAAAATAAAAAAGAATTAGAAATTAGAAACAAAAACGAAATAAAGCAACTTTTACAACATCGCAAAAGGCACCCTTTTTAATTCTCTATTGATCGTTTTAACAACTATTTCCACCTTCAGGCCAGCAAGTGTGTAATGTTCCATAACTATCCGTCCAATTTCTTACTCCTGCGTTGGTTAGGGTAAGCGCTCCATCTCTTCCAGCTAAGGCTCCTAAAGGGGTCGCTGTCAGCGTATAAGTTGAAACATCATCAACGACTGACAATTGATAATATGGAGTCCCACCATCAACAGGTACCTGATCAGTAAATACTTGAGTAATATCATCGCCCGTTTCATAACTATAGTTATTTGCTCTAAAGCGTTCCATAGCTTGAGATGCTAAATTTAAAGCCGCCATACCATCCGAGCGCTTAGCTCGAACGGTGTATTGGGTATAAGAAGGATAAGCTATAGAGGCTAAAATTCCGATGATTGCCATAACAACCATTAACTCTATAAGGGTAAATCCTTTTACTTTACTATTTGTATTTTGCATCATATTATTCACCTAAATAGTTATTATGATATTAGCCTGCAGGATCTCTTCTCCACCTTATACCCATGATGCCATCTGGCGTCGGTGGAAGCAAATTACCTAAATCACATTCAGTACCAACACATAATCTAATCTCATCATTAAAGAGAGGCTGAGGCGGTGGAGAAATACCAGGGCTAGTTAATTCAATATATCGATCTTGCTCATCAAAAACGCCATCCGCTAAATTGTCTACATATGGATTACCATCTAGTATTTTCACAGCATATAAGCGAGAATTTCCAGTTACCGCTTCACAGACGTTTGTGCCACTTCCTGGCGGTAGATAAGTTGTAAATAATACGGCATTATTGAAAGTTAAAGAACGTTCGATCACTTTTTCACCATCTGTAGAAAATGTTAAATACCAACCTCGCGCTCCATTAGAATCTATTTCGGCTGCAGCATCTGAAATACCATCACCATCTGAATCTCCAACTAAACTTGTGATATCGACAAGATCGCTACGAGACACATTCATATCAAAAGTAGCAGACAAGCCACCAACATCTTTTATCATATAAAAATTATCATCTATATTTTTGTCTAGTGGATGTGCTCTATAACCCGAACCTATTGAGACACTTATAAAAGTTTCATTTGTTGTCCGGATTAAAGCGGTGTCAGGCTTATAATAAAAGCGTCGATTGTTAGCGGTATCTGAAGCAGATTGCAAAGAAGCAATCTTACCACCCGTAATAACCTCAGTTTCATTATTAATATCAAACCTAAATATCTGAGCTCTAGTATCCGATACGTAAAATGTATCAATCAAGCCATCTGCATCTAAGTCAAGTGCACTTATTTCACTCGGTACACTATTCATGTCAGTGACTGAACCAGCTGGCGAGCTAGCTTGAACAACCGTTCCCCTAGAATTCCATAAATGTTCTCCGGTGATCGCATCGGCAATATAGACAAGATTTCCAATTGAGTCGGTAATAACAGAAGTACCCGCRGTATCTTGAACTTCGTCRTAACCACCACCAAAAAGCAGAACTAATCTTTCAGTCTGTCCGCCAATGTTCATTCTTTTAATAATCGGCGTAGACCAAGTTTGTCCTARTGAATCAAATCCRCTYGTCTCWGGATTAATAGTAAACATATGTAACGGTRYATCCGGATCACTTATATCAATCGCATAATAGCTAGAKCCACCTCTRCGCATACCAACGTAYAAATAAGCTTTCTCATTTATAGCAACATCTACAACGCCATTGTTGTTATCATCGATAATAATTGTGGCAATTCCACCATCTAAGCCATAAACATGTCCAACATCATTCCCTTTCTGGATATCAGATAATATTGGCAGTAATTCCTGTGGAATAAAGGACCATTCATTCGCACCATCTTCTGAATCAAATGAATGTAAAAAACCATGGTTAGTTCCTACATAAATCTTAGTTTCATAAGTAGGCGAAGCGACTGAAGTTGTATTATATATAACTAAACTTGGTTGAGAATGTAATGGGTCGCCAATGACATTATGTGCAGTCGTGGATGCAGCATCAATATCAAGTCCTTGAGCCCAATCTAAAATGTCTGTTCTATCTGAAGAACTAGACGCTCCAAGCATTTCTTGTGTAATAGCAGAATTGGAATTTCGAACCGCATTTGCGCCAGTAGATAAATCATCTCCACTGATATTAGAATAAACAGACTCACCATATGCTCTTTGCGAAGCAACGCCACCAGCGCCTACTTCATTGCCATCTACGAAACCACCCCACCAACTTTCTGACGATTGAGTAAATTCACCATTAGTTCCAACAGCAGATATATCATTAATGTCACTTATTTGGCTTCCGCTCAACTTATATCTTTTTATATTTCCCGGCCACACGTTACCAGATGCTGGTGCGAACAATGAAAAATAAAGCTCATCATTATGAGTTAACCTGTTATATTGATTAACTGAAACACCCGACGATACAAACGAGGTATTTACGCTAGCGATATCAGCAACAATACTTTCAATTGCATCAACTAAGCCATCCTTAGTATCGGTTGTATAATAAGTACCTCCACCAGCTTCAGCCATGTCTTCTAGCAACTGAAAATCTATATCAAATCCTATAGTATGAGTGGTTACTGTTTGAATACCCGTTAATACACTGTTTTGATCATTATCATGTAAAAAACCAGCTATTTTTACAGCGCAGTCACTACCGTAACTAGATGAACTACATGTGCTTCCAGACCACCCGTTATAAATATCATTCGTTGCACTATGATGGCTCGTTGGATACCCATCCGTTAGAAAAACGATGTGGCTTGTTTGACAAGAGTCTTCTATAGGAGAAACATAATTAGGATTTCCAGTAATTTTTTCGCTGGCACAAGCAGATGCAGAATAGTTATCTTCGGTACATCCTGCGGGAGTAACCAAAGTACCCGTACTTTCAAAAGAATCTATATGACTAGTTCGGTTAGTACTCACATTATCTCGATCAATACCGTAATATACTTCGTCACCACGAAAATACAATCCAGCTTCAGCCATGGTATCACTAATTGGAGTCCATGCATCAGCTGGAAGTAGAGCTACTTCAGATTTCATTTCTTCTCTTTTAGTGACAATTCCTGACACGAAAGTACTGTTATATGAAATAGTTAATTTTGGCGAAAGTGTCGTGTCTAAATCCGCACTATACGAATACTGATAACCTGAAATACCCTCGATATAAAAAGACATTGTATTACCTAAATTCCAACCTCCCAAGTTTACAATATCTTGAACCATTGCGGTTAAACTTGGAGAATTTACCGGATCTCGTCTTACCCACGTACCATGAACCCAATTAACAGGTCCAAGAGTCGCATTGTTGTATAACAAAGTGTAGTCATCTGGATCTCCGTTAGCTAAATTAACACCTTTAACATCGACTTCACCATAACCACTTTGATCAGCTTGAGGATAGAGTGTTATATAAGCATCTTTTACCGTTGCACCCTGAGGGATGTTAATATTTGAGAAACTCAGTCCAAAACCATCAGCATAATTATTAGCATCTGAAGTACCATAATAAGCGACATTATAGGTAAAGCTATTTCCAACCGTTCCATCGTCAAATCTAACCCAATCATGATCTTCATCAACAATTTGAGATGATAACTTTATATCGGTACAACCATTTGCACCAGCAGGTAAAGTATTAGAATATTGTATTCTTAATTTGGGAGCAGGGTAATAATTATCGTTATCACTATCTGCTTCACTTCCCTCAACCGTATACGCCGCTCTTTCAGCGTCTCCAGTTACAAAAAAGGTCATCGTATTGCCACCACACCAACCAGCCTGATCAACAACCTCTTGCACAACATCAACTAATTCAGGCGTTGAATATGCAGAACCACTATTCCAAGTCTCCGGAGTCCAATTAACTATTTGAGTTGTTGAATTAGCTTTTTTGTCTGTAATTGAATTAATAGTATCCGTTAATGCTACAGAGTCATCCGTTAGCTCCGCATCAACTATTAAATTAGCGGTATCAGATGTATCACCATTTGCCGTAAAAACGATATTGGCGGATAAAATGGTTGCTCCTTGAGGAACCAATAATGATTCAAACCTAACTGCAACGTAAGAATCGGCTGACCCTCCCATAGATAATAGTTCAGCGTTAAGAACGACCGTACCAGCAGAGTCAATTTGTTCTGCATCATTATCACCATCTGAAATAATAGATGTAACGATTGGATCTGAAGGATCATCAATAAATGTAGCCGGAAAAAGCACAGGGCCCCCCTCAGAAGAATTAGCTCCGCTAGTATCACCTTTGTTAAAACGCATAAGCCCTACATTAACATTACTTATGTTCGATAAGACATCATCCATAACTTCTTTAACAATTTGGATTCGCGTTTGCGTGCTCCCAGAGGGCCTTGAATTCATACTTCCTGAAGTATCAATTATAAACATTACATTAGGAATAATATTTTCCACATCGTCTTCTGGTGCAAAGAATATTTCTGTATCATCACCAAAAACGGCTTGCATCGAAAGAAGCAAATAGAAAAATAAAACTAAAAACGATTTTTTAAATATTAATGAAAAATTCATAACAATCTCCTCAAACATTTTCTGAACGACAAACTACTAAGCTTAAATCTTTTACTTTCGAAAAAATAAAAAACTAACCACTGCAAGCAGTTACCTCATACACCCAAAAATTATTAGTTACACTTTGGTTACCAACAGTCCCTGTACCATCTATCTCTATAATTCTACAGCCAATTTGGCCACCAGAATTTCCGCCTACACTAAAACCTGCACACATTACAACATTGCAATCATCTATAACTGTCGCGGATGCTTTGGCCTCAATAGCATTACCTGAATCTAACCACAGAGTGCCACAATCACCTCTAACACCTTGTGAATCATAACAAAAAGGCCCTAATGCCCCCGCAGTTCTAATTTGATAAAGAATATGATTTGCATCATTTATTCTATCTCCAGAATTAGCTTCAGTAGCAAATCCACCTAACGCACTTTCTGCGGCATTAAAAGCCAAATTTCGAATATGCACATTTCCAGCCATTCTTTCTTGCATTTGACTTCGCTGTGATGCTGCTAACCCAATAACCGTTAACGCTACAAGCATAATAAGCGACACAAATAATGCCGCGCCTTGTTGCTTATTCGCAAAATTTAACTTATTTGAGTTTTTGAACTTAGATGTTTTCATTGCAAACTCCATAATAATTATCAGACCCTATAAACAATCAATAGATGTTTGAGGGTTAGCGGCTGTCGCCAATACAGCATTTGGCATAAATATTGTTTGCTGAAACATTCTACGAATCAATCTATCGTTCGAATTAACAACAGTATCCATTACTTGAAACGACTTAGCAGTATCTTCTGGTAATACATCACCATCGCTGACCAATAAAATCCCTAAACGAACTGATATCACTTTATCACTTAAGCCTTCTGAAACGACGTCCGTAGCATTAAGATATCTAGCAACTTGCCCTGAGGCACACCCTCCGGCTGAAACTGTATCCACACCATAAAGCACCTGGAAGTCAGCCACGTTTGCAATTAACGGTTGAGAGCCACCGCCACCGTTGCCTCTACAAGCTAGTTCATTATTAGCATTTAAAGAAAAAGTGTTAATTATTTGACCAGTTGCTACAACATTGCCATTACAATCGACATTTTCTATACCATCAACATTCATATTATATTGAATAGCAACTGTGTCAGTGACTCCATCGCCAGAAAAACCTGCGCTAAAATCAATCGCTGGAGGAATATTTAAATAATCAGGTGTCCAGCTAGCTCGTTGAATCTGCTCTTTCATATACATCAGAGCTAAACGGCCATCTTCCTGCATAATGGCTAAATCATCTTGCACTCGATAATTTTGACTACTACCTAAAAATAATTGAATAACGCCCATAATTAGGAATAAGCCTAAAGTTCCGGCAATCATAAACTCAATGATTGTAAAACCGGCGTTTCGAACAAAGCTCTTACCCATGCGATTAAAATGGCTCATGGTACTAACTCCATCAAAATACAATTTCTATCAGCATTTCCAGTAATGACGGCGCAAGAAGCATTCACATTACTAATTTCACCCAAATCTTTCCTTGCAGATGTTGATGCCCAATCAATAACAATACTCATCCGATTACCATCATTAACAACTCTAACTTCTGGATCTGGCAAAGTTTGTTCAGCTGTCCAACAGATATCTTGCAAATCAAATGTTGCCAAAGTCTGCATATCACAAACAGCGGGAACAGCTCCATTACTTCGGCAATTAGTCGGTAAGTTAGGACATACAACGGGATCAGCATCTAACAAATAATTAGCTAAGTAATCACCATAAGGAATATTGGTTCTACCATTTGATGTTGGAATCATAGTTACTACTTTAGATGATCGCATTCTGGTTGCCAATTCTTCAGCCAAAGAGGTTGCCTGAGAAGTATAAAAACCTTCTAGATTACTACTAATACCAGAAATTTGTAGTGCCGCGACGCCAAGCAATCCAATACCTAAAATTAATGTTGTTACCAAAATTTCAACTAACGAAACACCTTTTTGGTATTTTACCTTCGCAAAATTTAGCACGTTGCACTCTCCGTTCTAGTAACGCTTCCGCCGGTGCTAATGGTAATATCAGTTCCATTACCGTCTGAATCACATACGTGAATGTCTCCGGGTTGCGGATTACCTGCAAAATCTCTAAATCCTGTAGAACTATAGGTAACGGGATCAACACTTCCATCAAATACAACCGTAATATCCTTATTTGAAGGGGTAAATTGTTTCAAAACGTCTCCATCATTTGCCCCACTAGCAATAACTAGTTGAAAACCATCAACAAATAATTCAACTCTAACCGACTCCCCTAGTCTAACCGCTTCTGAGCGCGCCAAGTTAAGCGCACCAATCACTAGATTAGTATTAGAAGTCAAACGAGAACTTTCAACAAAACTATTAAAAGCAGGTACGGCCATAGTGGCAAGAATGAATGCAATCGTCATTGTAATAATCATTTCTAACAAGGTAAAACCGTTCAACTTTAGACGGTTTAACTGACTATTTTTTTTATACGTCTTTTTATTGGGTGTGTTTGGCATTTTTTGCTCTTTATTTTTAGAAAAATAGCACGACAAATGTGCTCTCTATAAAATTATTTCTATGATGGACTATGGTCGGTTATTCAGAAATTAGCAATCAACAACCGATAACAGTTTAAGATTGTTAGATAAGTGGATTGTTTTTGCAGGAAAATGTGAAGTAAGCCCTAATTTATGGGTCCAAGAGATATAATTTGATTAAATTTATCCGTATCTATTCAGTAAATAATTAAGGGCATTTGTAAACCTTAGACAATTCAATGACCTTRAGTATTTCACCCCCTAGCGTTTTTGCTCCATGCAAAACTCATGTGGCTTACATCCATGTAGGAATCCCCCGTCAAGGTGGAGGGAATTTAACCTGGCTTTCTAGCGCAATTCAATCGGTACCGCAAAGACCATATTCTCAGGATTTTCAGTAGGGAAATCGATCATTTCACCGCCTTTATCTTTCAAACATTTAATCACTTCATCCACAAGAATTTGTGGTGCGGATGCTCCTGCAGTAACGCCGACGCATTCTACACCTTGTRACCATTCAAGCTCAATTTCTCTAGCATTATCAATAAGATAAGCCGTACTACCTTGTTTTTCAGCAAGTTCTTTTAAACGATTAGAATTAGAACTATTTTGACTACCTACTACAAGAATTAATTGAGCATCTTTTGCGAGCTGYTTAACCGCATCTTGYCGGTTTTGRGTGGCATAACAAATATCGTCGCTTTTAGGCCCTTTAATTYTKGGGAAACGTTTCCTTAAACTATCAATTATGACTTTAGTGTCATCGACMGAYAATGTRGTTTGSGTCATATAGTGAAAATTATCGGGATCGTTRACYTTCAAATTGGCYACATCAGAATCYGTTTCGACTAAATACATGCCMCCTTTAACGCTYGAATATTGCCCCATAGTGCCTTCCACTTCAGGATGMCCTTTATGACCAATAAATACACATTCTTCATCACGCCGACTACGWCGATTSACTTCCAGATGWACTTTTGTGACWARCGGACAAGTSGCRTCAAARATYTTAAAACCYCGMWSYTTKGCTTCATCTTTTACCGCYTGAGAAACACCATGAGCRCTATAAATTAACGTACTACCAGGCGGTACATCAGCCAAGTCTTCGATAAATACGGCACCTTTATCCTTTAAACCATCAACCACAAATTTATTATGAACCACTTCATGCTTCACATAAATTGGCGCACCAAAAATATCGAGGGCGCGATTTACAATTTCAATCGCTCGATCAACTCCAGCACAGAAACCTCGAGGATTTGCTAAAAGAATTTTCATATTAAGTATTTAGTTTTTAACCTGAATAATTTCAATTTCAAACACGATCATTTCACCGGCCAAAGGATGATTAAAATCCACTTTAACCGAGCCACCTTCCACATTGCGAATAATTCCAGGTATTTGATTTCCACTCGGTTGATCAAAACCGATAATCGCACCAACCTTTAATTCAATATCTTGAGGAAACTGGCTCAAATCCATAAAATGAATTTGATCTGGATTACTTTCTCCAAATGCATCTTCTGCTTCTAGTTCAAAGGTTAAATTATCGCCTGCTTGTTTTTCTATAAGATAAGATTCAAAAGCGTTACTAAAACTACCATCGCCCATTTTTAGCCAAGTTGGTTTCTTGGAAGGTTTAGTACTATCAGCGATACTTCCATCTTTCAATTTGACAGTAACATGCGCTAAAACGGCGCTGTCACTTTTTACCAACTCAGCACTTTTTACTAACTCAGAGTCATTAATAGAATTTTTCAGTTTAGAATCACTAGTCATTAGAGGATTCATTTTTCTGACTATCTTTATCTTTTTGACTGACCAGTGCTTTTTGAATAGCCGGCGCAATCACAAAACTATCCCACAACATCATTGCTGCACCTAAAAATATTACGGAATCCGCAATATTAAATGCCGGAAAATGATAAGAGCCGTAATACCAATCGATAAAATCAACGACTTTACCCATGGTGACACGATCATAAAGATTGCCCATCGCACCACTTAAAATTAAACTTAACGAAATACTCAACCACCATTCTCTTTTAGCATTTAAAGTATATAGCCAATACAACAATCCTAAACTAACAACACTAGAGACCGTAGTAAAAAAATAGACTTGCCACCCTCCTTGGTTAGCTAAAAATGAAAATGCTGCTCCTTCGTTATAGACTAAAGTGAAATTAAAAAAGGGCATCACTTCAAAAATCTCTCTATAAGTTAAATGAGTCTCTGCAAATTGTTTTGTCCATTGATCAACAATAAAAAATATCACTGTAATCCAAAGCCATTTCACTCCAGTGGTTAAAACAGGCTTATTAAAAACATCTTTAAAACTAGGCATAATGTCTAATTTCACCTTTGCCATCAACATTTTCAACACAACGTCCACATAATTCAGGGTGTGATGCTTCAACGCCAACATCCTCTCGTCTATGCCAACAACGATCACACTTAGCATGTTCCGAAGCTTTAACTTCAACACTTAAACCATCCATATCTGAAGAGCCTGAAGAGTCTGAAGTTTGTTTAACATCGCCCACAATTACTTTTGCTTGAGAGGTAATTAAAACAAATCTTAACTCGTCCTCTAACTTATTTAGACAATCAGATAACTCTTGATTAACCGTCAAAACAACTTCAGCTTCAAGTGAAGATCCAATACCTTTTTCTTTTCGCATGGACTCAATTTTTCGATTCACTTGGTCTTTAACTTTCGCAATGGTTTTCCAATCAGCATCATTGATTTTTGAATTCTGATCTTGTAAAAATAAACCTTCATACCACGTTTCCCAAAAAATGCTTTCGGCTTGTATTTCCATAGCCCCAGCAAACTGTACATTTCCGATACCCTGTAGATAGCCCTCAATGGCCCCAGCCTCTTTTTTGACCGTAGTGGTGATGCCCTGGAATGTAAACGCTACTTTATCACCCTGACTGCTGGCCTTGATACCGAACTCTTTAGCCGCTCAAACTCACCGACC
>NVTT01000039.1 GCA_002401655.1 Gammaproteobacteria bacterium
ACTTTTTATTGAAGTGCTATTTTCCTGTGTTAATAAATGCCAATTTTGCTGGTTAAGCAAGTAAGTATCAAAAAATGATTGCACAAGTTTAGAGGTTATTTCAACCGCTTCTAGCGCATTGATATTGCCTAATTCTAACTTCATTTCCAATTGTGAATCATCAAAGTCCCACTGCCACCATAAAATATGATCAGTAAAACTAATGTGTTCAAATTGGGTTAGTTTAACCAGAAAGGCATCGTTATTAAATTTGACGGGGTTAATGATTGGTGAATGCTTTTTAGAAAGCAGAAATGCGAATGGTTGATAGATTTCGAAATTTCTTGCCTCAAAAAGAGTTCCGTCTATATCCATAATGGCTTTTATTCTAGGATCTCTAGATGCAGATAAATAAGCTGATGCTCCTCCATATGAGTGTCCGAAAATTCCTAATTGTGACAAATTTAAACGTCCATAAAAAGGACTATTAATTTCTGTGTTTAGTCGATATAGCTCTTCGATAACAAAAATCTGATCATCGGACCAAATGGGTAGATATTGGCCAATGTTTTCAGTAGGCAATTTCTTTGCCCATTGAGTTTTATTTTTATCTCCAAATAGATTGGTCGGATTAGCACCAAAAGTATGGTTGATTGCAATGACAATATAACCCTGACTAGCCAGTTCAGCTGATAACGCACTGTACGCCTCGGGACTATACCCATAACCATGGGAAAATATGAGTAGAGGAAAGTCAGTTTGTTTATCAGATACTTTTTGATTAATTTCGATATCCCAAAATGCATTTTCATAGTTGGAATAGCGTAGCATTTTGCCCTTTTTTGTTTGTGGTCCAATTAGATTTGCCCATGCCATTTCTGATATCACAGGAAGTTTATTTGTCTTTCGTTTGTTTATATATTTCGTAACGGTTCTATGGTCTAGGTTTAATTCTGCAGAAGGATAATAAAAACGAATATTAAAGCGTCGTGGCGTTGCATCGGGATTGATTGTTCTATTTGCAAATAGTTCAAGGCGTGAATTATCGGTCACTGTCATTTCTAACGTTGCTACGGGATATTCACCTGCAAAACTAGGGTAGTTAAATTCTGAGTCGAATCCGTAAGGCGAAGTTGTTTGAGTCGTCGTTTTAGTAGCCGTTTGAGAATTTGTTTTATCTGACTGTTTTGAAAAGCCAAATAGATTGTCTTTTGTTTCTACCTCTTGGTTTTGTTCACAAGCCATTAAAATGAAACTAAATAGCAGAGCACCAAGCTTTATAAGCACAACCCGATAGGTTTGCTTGATTGACGAATTTGAAATCATTTTAGTTAGGTTATATTGAAGACTACGGTCCATACATCTATAACATTTAAAAAGGTCTAAAACAGATAGTTTAGCAGTTATGGCTAGATGTCAGGAGGAATAATAAAGAATCAGTCCAGAAATAGCATGAATAGTCTATTACATTCTAGAGGTTTTAAGTAGATTCCTATCAATCCATCGAGTTATCTCATTTGTGCAAGCTGACTGAAGTTGTTGAAATCGTTGGAGTTTATTAATTTAGACTAATAACGCCTATGAAAAAGGGTTAAAGTCTCACGTTCAAAGAGTTGAAATACTTATAGCTCTTAGATAAATGCAAAGGATATAATTCAAGTCTTGTGAATAAAAAAAATTCTTATAATGGAACGATTGTAGATAGAATGCAAAAAGCTTTAGACATCCTAAATAAAACCTTTGGTTATGACCATTTTCGTCTTAACCAAGAAGATATTGTGACCTCGTTAATTGACGGGCGTGATGTTTTAGCGTTAATGCCAACGGGTGGCGGAAAGTCTCTTTGTTATCAAATTCCTGCGATTATTCGACCCGGCGTCGGTATCGTCGTTTCTCCATTAATAGCGCTAATGCAAGATCAAGTAGATGCTATGAATTTGATTGGAGTAAAAGCGGCCTTTATTAATTCTAGTTTAGCCATTGATCAAGTAAGGCATATCGAACAGCAACTTTTTTCTGGTGAATTAGATCTCCTTTATGTTGCGCCCGAGCGATTGTTAAATCAAAAGTTTTTAAATATGATTTCGGGATTAAAAATATCCCTTTTTGCGATTGACGAAGCGCACTGTGTTTCCCAGTGGGGACATGATTTTAGACCTGAATATCAGCAGCTGTCTGCATTACACACACTCTTTCCTGAAGTGCCAAGAATCGCTTTAACCGCCACCGCAGATTCCAGAACTCAAACTGAAATTATTGAACAGCTAGAGTTAGAAAACGCCGCATGTTTTATTAATAGCTTTGATAGACCTAATATTCGATATTCCATTGCCGAAGGTAGTAAAAGCAAAGATCAACTTTGGGCGTTTTTAGAATCAGAATATCCAACGGATGCAGGAATTGTTTATTGTCTTTCTCGGAAAAAAGTGGAAGCGACAGCCGAATGGCTACAAGGTAAAGGTCGTAATGCGTTACCTTACCATGCAGGGTTACGCGCCGATGTTAGGCAAAAAAATCAAAAAGCATTTTTACGTCAAGAAGGCGTCATTATTGTTGCAACCATTGCTTTTGGTATGGGCATTGATAAGCCCGATGTGCGTTTTGTTGCTCATTTAAGTTTGCCTAAAAGTATCGAAGCCTATTACCAAGAAACAGGACGAGCGGGACGGGATGGGCAACCATCATCTGCCTGGATGGCTTATGGTTTGCAAGATGTCATCACTTTGCGTCAGATGATGCAACAAGGCGATGGTAATGAGAACTATAAACAAACCTCTCAACAAAAATTGGATTCTATGTTGGGCCTGTGCGAATCGACTCATTGTCGTCGACAATTATTATTAGCCTATTTTGATGAAACAATGGCTGAGCCATGTGGTAATTGCGATAACTGTCTCCATCCGCCCGAAACTTGGGATGCCACTGAAGCTGCGAGACAGGCTTTATCTTGTGTTTATAGAACAGGACAAAGGTTTGGAGTCACCTATGTGATTGATGTTCTATTAGGTAAAGCAGACCAACGAATCGAAAGTAATCAACATGATGAACTTTCAACCTTTGGTATTGGAACTGAACACTCGGTAACCGTTTGGAAAAGTCTTTTTAGGCAAATGATAGCTAAAGGATTGTTGTACGTCGATCATGAAAATTTCGGCAGAATTAAGTTGACCGAATCCAGTCGTCCATTATTAAAAGGTGAAGTAAAATTAGAAGCGCGTAAACAAGCCAAGAAAGAAAAATCAAAGAAGAGCAAAAGCAAAAATATAGCGGTGATTCATCAAGAATTATTTGATGCATTGCGAGCACTAAGAAAAGAAATTGCGGTAGAGCAAGGGGTTCCACCTTTTGTTATATTTCACGATTCAACCTTGATTGAAATGACAGAGGTAAGACCGACAGAACTCAATCGAATGCAGTTTATTTCAGGCGTAGGTGAAAAGAAATTAGAAAAATATGGCAAACAGTTTCTAGAGGTGATTAAAGAATATCCATTGTCTGAAAGTGTTAGCACTAATCTCTCTGATACGGTTAATGAAACACTTCAACTGTTAGCCGATGATCACAGCATCGAATTAATTTCGAAGAAGAGAAATATGACCATTGGCACTATTTACAGCCATATTGCAAAAGCAATTGAAGAAGGCATGCTCGATCCGCTTATAGTTTTGCCAATAGATGAAACGGATTATCAATTAATTGCTCAAACGATCGAAGCTTATAGAGATGAAACCGAGAGTCCATTAAAAAAGATGTTTGACGCGCTTGGCGAGCAGTTTGATTATGGAATAATAAAATGTGTGCAGGCGGGAGAGAATGGATAATCGGTATTTGTAAAATTAAAGCATTAAGAACAATTGATTTGCCCAGTTAATCGCTGTTTCATGGGCTTCATAATAAGCATGACGTTGTTCATCGCTGTATTTTTCAGTGAATTCGAAGTCACCATGCTCAATATCAATTACTCTTCGCAATATTCGGCCTTTTTCGCCTTTATATTCTAGCAGCGCTTCGGTAATTTCATCCGTTAAATCGAGTTTTTTTACCAACCATTTTTTATCGGCGAGCATAACAGCATCAATTCCAGAAAATAACCCGATGGTAAAATAGGATTCAGGTTTTTCATGTTTATGGTAGATTGCGATCAATTCACAAGCTCTAGCCCTAGTTAGAAGAAGTCTAAATAATTCATTTGATTGAGATGAATTACCAGACAAAGCCATTGCCATTGCCCACTTTTTTATTTGTTCTAATCCTARATAAATAACCGCATCTTGCAGGCTTTCTACTTTTTTAGGTAAACGACAAAGAGGGCTGTTTACAATTTTTAAAATCTGATAGCTGAGCTTTGTATCTCTAGAAATAGTATGGGATAATTCTTCAATAGAGAGGTCGCTTTCTTGAAGTTTGACGACAATTTGTAAAGCGGTATCAGAATGGTTGTCAATTTTTTTACCATAAACAGGTTTGGGTCTTTCTAAAAAATATCCCTGAAAAAGTTCGAATCCCATTGAATGGCATAAATCATAAGTGGCTTGATCTTCGACCTTTTCAGCGAGCAATATAGGGCGTTTTTTTAATTTTGATAAATGGGTACTTTCGAAAATAGCCATTTTTTGTTCAAGTTCTTTAAGTGATAAGTTTAGTAATTCTACTTTGATGTAATCCATAAAGGGAATTAGCCTATCAAAGTCATCGGAGAATTCATAATCATCTAATGCAAACTGATAACCTTTGGCTTTTAGATCGATCACTCTATTAATTAATTCTTGATCGACTTTAACATCTTCTAATATTTCGACCACAATTCTTGATGGTTCTAAAGGAAAAAAATAATCTGATAGAAGAAGATTTCGAGTTAAATTGATAAATATTTTTACGTAAGGTCCTTCATCATCGTTTATGATACTTCCGCAATAATTGACTAGAAGAGCTGAGGTTGCTTTGTCACCATCTTCAATAAACGCGGCGTTAGGATCGTTATCTCTATAAAGAAGTTCAAATCCGTAAAGTTCTTTTTTACTATCAAAAATAGGTTGGCGAGCAAATAAAAGATCATTTGAAGGTTTGGGATTTGAGATGTGATTTAAGTTTTTAGGCATTGTATATAACGTTTATCTCTTGAGAGAACATCAAGCAGAGAATTCAAAATACAAATTTACTGATACTCTGTTCTATTCATCCTTGTTTGAGCCTACATAAGATTATAGTCGAGGAATAGAGATTTGTTGGTTTTTTATGAATTAGTGTTTAAATTGATTTACTATTGTTCAATCTATAACCAACTGAGCAGATAAAATTGTCWRRAYYRTYWRRASSATTAAMMGKATTANAYCKKAKTMGNCSTGMKTNCRKGKSCTTGNNCMRSGCMWKKSKYMRCKSAWKTYKKMGCNARAKTKTGGMRSKWWNGWRYGSMMSRWTRAASGRSMWRATAMRSGTSATNGRKRMGMKTCRNTWRRRGARATWCRCKRWMAGMARNNTRMKYWRKMAKCMNGRTGAMTTTAASYMCGATGATTTTAACYCKGARCTTGGYGAYGAYATTAGTGCATAYTATTTATGTGCGAAYCGAGGTAAGCAATCWATMACCTTAGATATTACGACCGAWTCAGGYCAAAAAATTGTAAAAGAATTRGCGMTAAAAGCYGATATATTTGTGGAAAATTTCAAAGTCGGWRATTTGGCAAAATATGGTTTAGATTATRAWAGTTTRGCTAAGATAAATCCCAGACTTGTCTATTGCTCGATAACTGGCTTTGGGCAAACAGGTGAATACGCGAATCAAGCAGGCTATGATGCTATGATTCAAGCATCCGCTGGTTTAATGAGTATCACTGGTGAAATCGATGGCGAACCACAAAAAGTAGGTGTGGCGGTTGCTGATTTAATGACTGGGATGTATGCCGTTTCAGGAATTTTAGCGGCTATCTATCATCGAGATAAAATAGGTAAAGGACAATATATTGACCTCGCACTATTTGACACACAAGTGGGCTGGCTTGCTAATCAAAGCATGAGTTATTTGATGACGGGAGAAGTACCTATCAAACAGGGTACTGTGCATCCGAGCATTGTTCCATACCAAACCGTTAAAAGCTCGACAGGTAAATTTATGTTAGCGGTTGGTAATGATAGTCAGTTTAAAAAATGTATGGACGTATTGGGTCTTACCCATTTAGCTAACGATGCTAAATATAAAACCAATAATGCGCGGATTAAAAATCATGATGAATTAATTTCTATTATGGAACACATTTTAAAAGACGAACCTTCAGAGTTTTGGGTGGMRAAATTATCGAAAGAAAAAATACCCTGCGGGTCGATTAATAATATTAAACAAGTTTTTGAGCATCCTCAAATCAAAGTAAGAGGCACTAAAATCACCATTGAGCACCCAAAATTAGGAGCCATTGAACAAGTCGCTAATCCTATAAAGTTTTCTGAAACGCCGATAAAGTACAATAAAGCAGCTCCAACTTTGGGAGAGGACTCTGAAAGTATTCTAAAAGACGAATTAGATTATTCTGAATCTGAAATTGAAGAGCTGAAACGGTTGAATATTATTTAGCAAGGAGCTATTTTTTTATTTAAAATACTACTTGAAAGGCAATCTTTCTGATAATTTATTTATAGATGATAAAACAAAGTCAGTTTCTTGAGCTAAAAAATCACTGATCGCATCTCTAAATCTAAGATCTTTAATCCAATGATAGGATGAAGTTTGTATCGGTTTAAATCCCCTTGAAATTTTATGTTCACCCTGTGCGCCAGCATCAAACCGTTTTAAATTGTTTTTGATACAATATTCGATGCCTCGATAATAACAAAGTTCAAAATGTAAGAACTCTATCTCTTGACTACATCCCCAATATCGACCATAGAGAGTGTCTTCATCCTTAAAGAATAGTGAAATGGCAATTGGTTGATCATCAACTTCTGCTACAGCCATAACAATACTGGAGGGCATTGATTTACCAATCATCTGAAAAAACGCTTCGTTTAGATAACCGTAGTTACCACTTCGTTTTGCATAAGTTGCACAGTAAAATAAGTAGAATTGCTTCCAAAGTGATTCATCTATTTGAGAGCCTTCAACCATTTTGATGGAAATGCTGGGATCTACAAAGCTTCGTCGTTCTCTTCTAATATTTTTTCTTGGTTTAGCTTTACATTGATTCAAAAAATCATCAAAATTGTTATAGTTTTGGTTAAACCAATGATATTGCATACCTACTCGATGCAATAATTTAGCATCTGATTTATCGCTATGTATAGTAGGAAAAGAATCTTTATTTGGAAATAGATAATGAAAGCTTGAAGCGTTAATTCGTTCAGCTTCTTCAATGATCTTCTCGAACATCGAATCAGAAACTACATTATCACGATGAGGCTTCAAAAGAATTCTTGGTCCACTGCATGGTGTAAAGGGGATTGCTGATAATAGCTTGGGGTAATATTTTATTCCAGATTGATGGTAAGCATTTGCCCATTGGAAATCAAAAACATATTCACCATAGCTGTGAGTTTTGAAATAGAGAGGCATAAAGCCTACTAACTCTTTGTCGTCCCATGCGGTTAAATGGTTTATTTGCCAACCTGTTTCAGTGCATACGCTATTGGATTGTTCTAATGCAGAGAGAAATTCATATTTTAGGAATGGGTACTGACTATTGTTTATGTTTTCAAACTGAGTTTGATCAATATTATTAATAGTTTCGATGAATTCTAATTTCATTTTTTAATATCTAAAGCTTGTTGCAGATAGTGTTTAAGATTGTGGTTCAAAATAGCATAGGTGACAGGTATGAGGTAGAGATATTAGTAAGAATACTGGCAATTAACTAGTTAAAAATAAAGAGTGCAGTTTGGTCGTTGGAGTAAAATCCTTATGTCAATTTCAAAATATTTTAAGGTATACTCCCACCTATTATATTTTTCACAAAGGCGGATACAATGGAAAAGACACTTAAAGATGAAATTTCACAAGAATTAGCACAATTGGAGACTGTTTATAACATCATCATTGATTTCTTTGTGAATTATAGCTTCCAGCTACTAGGAGCCGTTTTAATACTGATTATAGGTCTTATGGTTGCCAAACGAGTAGCGAAAGGCGTTGAAAAATTATGCGAAAGTAAGGGGATAGATATCACTTTATCGCGTTTTATTGGGAATGTGGTCAAAATAGTACTTGTGTTTATGGTGGCGCTTATTTGTTTGGGGAAAATTGGCATTAGCGTGACTCCCTTTTTAGCCGCAATTGGTGCTTTATCTTTAGGGGCTGGTTTGGCACTTCAAGGGCTTTTGTCAAATTACGCAGCCGGTTTAAATATAATTCTTACTCGGCCTTTTGTTGTGGGCGATACCATTCAAGTACAAGGCGTTTCAGGTTTAGTTAAAGATATTTTACTTGCTTACACCATTATTAATACGGAAGATGATGTAACCATCACCATACCTAATAAGCATATTGTTGGGGAGATTTTACATAATTCTAATCATGTTTCATTGTTAGAGCTCTCCGTTGGTGTTTCTTATGACAGCGATTTAGATAAGGTAACAAAAATCATTGCTGACGCGATTAATAACCATGCTGATGCGAGTGAGTTTAAGAAATCATTAGTGGGAATTTCTGGTTTTGGTGATAGCAGCGTAGATATAGAAATTCGAGTTTGGGTCGATTCAATTAAATTGAATGCGGCACGCTTCGCTCTAAATAAAGTCATTTGGGATGTTTTAAAAGAAGCAGAAATTTCAATTCCTTTTCCTCAACGAGAAGTTCAATTAATTAAAGCAAACTGAGTTCAATCAGTAAGTTTTGAATTCAAAGATTGAAAATCATCATTAAAGATATGAAAAATGAAACACTTTCTACTGTAAGTTACTAATTGATGAAATATTTTTTTGAAATTTTCAATTAGGACAAATAGATCGCTCTATATTGCTAATCTTTATCATGTTAGATGGCGTGTAACTTTCTGAATCTGAAAACCGAAAAAGGGAAATACCATTTGGTAAAATAGCAAACATATTACCACCGTAGCCACTCATATACGGAATTTGTTCTAAGCAGTTAATATTATTTCCAAATGGAGACGTCCAAAATCCGTGAAGATATCTAGACTCACCATATTGGTTATCTTCCCACCAACTGTGGAGGCCTTGTTCTTCGGTTCTAAAAAGAGCCTCCTTTAATTTTTCTTTATGTAGTAACTGAACGCCATTATTGGAGCCTTCGTTTTGTAATAGCATACTTATTTTTGCCATATCATCAACGTTGAGGTAAAGGCCGTGAAATAATTCGGCTATACCAAATGAATCGTCTGTCTCTATGGTTCGAATGTTAGGTACATGTTGTATGCCTATTGGAAGAAAAACCTCGTCAATTATCATTTGCCATAAGTCGGCGTTTTCTCCGGCGATATTTTTATAATAATTATCGAGTGCAGCCGCTAAAACAAAATGAAGGGCAGAGTTGTACCTAAACTCTACACCAGGCCCCCAAGTATAATTTCCGTAGCTAAATGAAAGGCTAAGTTTTTCTATTTCGGAATTTTTAGCGATCCAAGTTTCCATCTTTGTTTGATTTTCATCGGCAAAAATTTCACCGCTTCCTTGAGTCGAGCTTAAGTCACCAATACCTACGGCCATGCTCAAGACATTACCAAAGGTGACTAAATCCCAGCCAGAGTGAGATGCCGTAACATTGAGGTAATCGCCAATTTTCAAATCAAATAAGTCGGTTCCATATTTTTCGGCTAATCGGAATGTTGTTAAAGCCATTCCCATTGACTTAGTCATAGAATAAGCGCCGTTTCTCATCCATCGGCAATAGGGGTAATTGCCATAGCGTGTATAGCAAGGTTGAAGGTAAACTTCGTTATCTTTGATTAATGCCGTTTGGTTAATCGTGTTTGTTGATAAATTACTATTAAATTCGGTTAGACGTTCGTTAGAACTTATCTTTTCAAGCTCACTCCAATCTTTAATCATAACGGTATTTTCAACTTCACTTAAATAAGCTTCTAATATGGAATCACGTTGAGCAAAGATTTGTGTTTCATAATTAGCTGATAATTGAGCCATCATGTCGTTTTTAAACCATAGTGCGGTTTCTTGGACAATTTGAATCCTTAAGTGGCTAATTTCAGTTCCTTTATAAAGGAACGTTGCTAATCCATTGTGAGCATTATTTCGTCTTGCAGAAATAAATGTAAACGGAAAACTTGCCCTCGACCAACCATTATCATCAGCTTCTGACCATACCTTTCCTGGATCAAGAATAATACCCCAAAAACTGTCATCCTCAAGGGTAACTTGCCTATCTCTATTGATGGGGATCAATTTTCCATTATTGCTAAAGAAACTAAAATCGACGTTTGGAAAATTCTTGAATGACTCATCACCTATAAGATAGTTTTCGGAAAAATTACCGATAATTTGGCCATTACTGATGGTAATGGTTCCAGAAAATTCTTCTAAGGCTGGGGATTCAATACCTACGGGCATGAAATAACCATTGTGGATAGGAGAGCTATGAGGGTAAGTGTTAGATTCTAGATTTGCCTTGGTAAGCCACGCTCGTTTGTCAGAAGGAGGTGCTAATATTGACGGATCTTGAGGTGCGCCTATCGCTGATTCTTTTTCACTTGAAGAACTACATGCAATGATTATGGATAATAATGAAGTAGAAATAAACGTTATTAATAGCCGCACAAATATTCCTAAAGGTTGTTTGATTTAGCCAATTGTATACTTAAACAAATATTTTTTTCAAACTATCAGCAAAATCACGCATTTTTTCTTTAAAAGTGCGTTTTAACTTTACTTCGAGACTACTAAAAACAGAAATTCCTTCTATAATTAATGTTGGAGGGTTTCCTTCAATTATTGATGAGGATTGGTTCTCAAAATTGCTAAAAATACAAGATGCTTTACATACAACATTAATATTTTCAGGGATCAAAATATCAATAGCGCTAAATAAACTAAAGACTTTAATGTGTACTGTTTGTTGACTAAACGTTGCATCGGTTAAATCTATGTTACCTGAACTAAACAGGCTATAAAATTCAGTTTTCTTAGCAACGTTCCATTTTCCACTTCGAGTGTTACTACTAAATATCTGTGTTATGGATTCAAAGTCTTTACTATTACTCGAGTCGACGCGTTGACCTACTTCTTTTTCTTTATGCTCGGTAAATTTTTGATCGACCTCTAGAGTTAAGTCTTCAGTTAACGCAAAAATATCAGAATGACTAGAGCTTTCCATTGCAATATCTAACCGCTTTTCAAAGGCTTCCAAAGAAAGTTCACCATGACCGTAATTCATAGTGAGTTGATCAACCACTTCTTCTCTTACTTTTTCGATTGGTCTATCTTCTAATTTAACGGCCATATTGATTTCTCCGATGATTTTGTATTGGTTTTAACTCCCTCTCCCGTCAAGGGAGAGGGGATAAACGAATGAAGCAAATTCCGTACCAAAATATATTCCATTAAAATCAGTCAGTTACATATTTAAAGAATCATTAAGTTAGTCTTTCTAACGGCTAATTAGTGGTTTGAGCCAAATTACTCATTTTTCCACAAGTCATGTTATTACATATTCCGGCGATATTGACCACCGACTTCATATAGAGTCTGCGATATTTTACCTAGTGAGCAATATTTAGTAGCTTCCATTAGTACTTCAAAAATATTCTTATTCTCTAAAGCGGCTGTTTGAATGGCTTTAACCTGCTCTTGAATTTGTTCGCCGTTAGCCGTGTGCAGTCGTTCTAACATGTTAATTTGATATCGTTTTTCTTCCTCAGTTGAGCGAATGACTTCGCTTGGAATGACTGTAGGCGAACCGTCAGCAGACAAGAAAGTGTTCACACCAATGATTGGATATTCACCGGTATGTTTGAGCATTTCATAATGCATGGACTCTTCTTGAATTTTAGAACGCTGATACATGGTTTCCATTGCGCCTAAAACACCGCCACGTTCACTGATACGTTCAAATTCTATGAGGATTGCTTCTTCAACTAAATCAGTTAACTCTTCAATAATAAACGAGCCCTGTAGAGGGTTCTGATTTTTGTTTAAACCGAGTTCACGATTGATAATTAATTGTATCGCCATCGCTCGTCTTACGGATGCTTCGGTCGGCGTTGTAATCGCTTCATCATAGGCATTAGTATGTAAAGAATTACAGTTATCATAAATCGCATAAAGCGCCTGTAAGGTGGTTCTAATATCATTAAAATCAATTTCCTGCGCATGTAAAGATCGTCCAGAGGTTTGAATATGATATTTAAGCATTTGCGCTCGAGAATTCGCTTTGTATTTATGCTTCATTGCTTTTGCCCATATCCGTCTAGCGACTCTTCCGATYACTGCGTATYCAGGATCAACACCATTTGAGAAAAAGAAACTAAAGTTTGGCGCAAACTTATTGATGTCCATGCCTCTGGCTAAATAATACTCCACAAAAGTGAAGCCATTAGACAAAGTGAAGGCGAGTTGTGAAATAGGATTCGCTCCTGCTTCTGCAATATGGTATCCAGATATAGAAACCGAATAGAAATTACGAATGTTTTTTTCGATAAAATATTCTTGTACATCACCCATTAAACGAAGTGCAAATTCGGTAGAAAATATACAAGTGTTTTGTGCTTGATCTTCTTTTAAAATATCCGCTTGAACGGTTCCTCTCACTTTTTGTATGGTTTCAAATTTGATTTTTTGGTAAACATCATTTGGCAAGACTAAATCGCCGCTAATACCTAAGAGCATTAAACCTATCCCATCATTTCCTTCAGGGATTTCGCCTTGGTAAGTGGGGACAGGAAGATTTTTGTCAGAAAAATGCTTAGCAATTTTTTCTTTCACTTCTTTTTCTAATCCATTTTCTTTAATATAAATTTCGCATTCTTGATCAATGGCAGTATTCATAAAAAAGCCGACTAATATTGGCGCGGGTCCATTAATGGTCATTGATACTGATGTTGTTGGTTTAGTTAGTCTAAAACCAGAATAAAGTTTTTTGGCATCATCTAAACAACAAATTGAAACACCTGCATTACCAATCTTGCCGTAAATGTCGGGGCGTATATCAGGATCATCGCCATACAAAGTGACGGAATCAAATGCGGTTGATAATCGCGCAGCAGGCATGCCTTTACTCACATAATGAAAGCGACGGTTGGTTCGCTCTGGGCCGCCTTCACCAGCAAACATTCGAGTCGGATCTTCACCTTCACGTTTGAATGGGAATACGCCTGCAGTGTATGGAAATTGTCCCGGATAGTTTTCTTGGAGCTTCCAAGTCAATCGATCCGACCAGCCTTTGTATTTAGGGACTGAAATTTTTGGGATTGATTGATTGGACAAAGACTTTGAGTGTGTCTCAACTTTAATTTCTTTGTCTCTTACTTTATAAACAAAAATATCTTCTTTATATTGTTGAATCTCCGCGTCCCATTCATCTAATAACTTAGAGTTCTCTCGATCAAGTTTTAACTCGGTTGCTTCAAGTAACTTCTGAAGTGAAGCTGTCACTGTGTCTGGTCCGTCTTTCGATAATTCTTCTATCAGAGACATTGTTTCATTAATGCTTTGCATTTTTTGAGCTTGAGCAGATTGTTCGGATACCCACTCATCATAGGCACGATTACTCTCTGCGATTTCTGCAAGATAGCGAGTTCGTTTAGGCGGAATGATATGGAGCTTTTCAGAAAGCTCTTCACTAGAATCAAAACTAGACTGCAAGTTAGTATTGGTTTTATCTTGGATAATTGTCATCAATTTTCGGTACAGCTGATTCGTTCCAGGATCATTAAATTGACTAGCAATTGTGCCATGCACGGGCATAGTATTGGTTAGTTCGTCAAAGCGATTATGATTACGTTGAAATTGCTTTTGCACATCTCTTAGGGCATCTTGTGCGCCACGTTTATCAAATTTGTTGATTGAAATAATATCAGCAAAGTCAAGCATGTCTATTTTTTCGAGTTGTGTCGCCGCACCGTATTCCGGCGTCATAACGTACATGGAAACATCGGAATGCTCTTCAATTTCAGTGTCTGACTGACCAATACCTGACGTTTCTAAAATAACTAAATCAAAACCAGCCGCTTTAACAATATTCACCGCTTCTTGGATATGCGGTGAAAGAGCAAGGTTTGACTGTCGTGTAGCCAGTGAGCGCATATAAACGCGATCATTATTAATTGAATTCATACGAATTCTATCGCCAAGTAACGCACCGCCAGTTTTTCGCTTGGAAGGATCGACTGAAATAATGGCAATATTTTTATCATCAAAATCCATTAAGAAACGTCTTACCAACTCATCGACTAAAGAAGATTTTCCTGCGCCACCCGTTCCGGTGATACCAAGAACCGGCGTCGATGATTTTTCCGCCGCGATTTTCACTTGTTTGAGTAGTTCGCGATTGTTTTCTGATTGATTTTCCGCCGCGGATATTAGTTTACCGATTAACTTTGGCTCTTCAAATGTAGGGATTTTCTTGGGGGCATCAAGTCCCGTCGGAAAATCACAGGTTTCAATCAAGTGGTTGATCATACCTTGCAAGCCCATTTCACGACCATCATCSGGMGTRTAAACTCGTGCTACACCRTGYTKRTGTAACTCYTYGATTTCMTCAGGAAGAATAACYCCACCGCCWCCRGCAAAYACYTTAATGTGWCCACASCCAGCTTCRTTTAATARATCGACCATATATTTCAAATATTCAACRTGACCGCCTTGGTAAGARGTCATYGCKATACCTTGAACATCTTCTTGAATCGCGCAATTRACCACTTCCTGWACRCTTCGATTATGRCCTAAATGGATCACTTCACAKCCSGTYGCYTGGATGATTCTRCGCATAATATTAATRGCTGCATCRTGCCCATCAAAAAGAGAGGCCGCGGTAACCATGCGGATTTTATTTATAGATTGATAAGGTAAGGCTTCTGACATAACGATAGTATTATTCTGAAAGGTTTTAATTACTGCGTATTATAGCAAATTAGAGGCATCTAGCGAAGTTTAGTAAGCTGAATTGATGATTGGAAAGACCAGTTCCTTTGATTGCTAGTTTGTCGCTATCTAACGCTTATCTCCCTAGCGTCAAGTATCACTGTTTCTATTTTTTTTCTCGTGTTTTACTCTCCTTAATCTGTCAGAAGTGTAAATTTCCTCTCCAATTGGTTGACGCTTAAAGCGTTTATAGTTCCAAAGATACTGCTCTGGGGTTGTTTTAATGAGTTCTTCAATTTGCTTATTGAGTGATTGATTAAAAGATTCTATCTCGGTTATTTGAGCGTCAAAATCTGGTTTATATAGCTGGATATTAAACTGTTGCTCACTATTCCTAAGACATGTACCAAACAAAAGCCTTGCATTCGTTTTCTTGATTAAACGATGCAGTAAAGTCATAGTTAAAGCCGGATAACCGAAAAAGGGTGAGTAAATGCCAGCATCCAAATTGGGTGCTTGATCCGGTAGTATCATTATTATTTTTCCGTTCTTTAATCCTTTAAAAATATTAATTATTCCGGAACGTTCTGTTGAGTAGGGATTGCCACCAAATAAACTTCTTGCATTAATCATCAATTGATCAATACGCTTAAACTTAGCAGGAGAATACATAGTAATCGCTGGATAGTTGAGCTGTAACCAGTGCCAAAAATATTCCCAATGACCAATATGAGGAACTGCAATAATAATGGGTTGGTTTTCCTCGAGTAATTCAGTGATAAAATGCTCGTCGATGACCTTATCGATTTTATCCTTGATTTGCTTTTCATTTCCTAACCACGCGATAGCTGTTTCTTTGCTCATAAAAGCATTTTGTCGCAAATACCTTTTAACTAACTGTAACCGTTCTTTCTGGCTAAGTTGAGGAAAACAAAGTTTAATATTTTCTGTAATGGTTTGACTTGATTTTGAGTTAATAATCATTGCCAACCAACTTGTCATTAAAGAGAGCCTGTAACTAATAGAACTTGGCAAATGTAAATTTATATTAATAAAAATTGTTAATATAAAACTGATCAATTGTTTTGTTTTGGATTCTTTTTTCATGTTAATACTTGGGTTAATTAAATAATATTTTTGAAGGATTATAGTACGAATGCATATACTTTATTTACTTTACAGAATTCTATTTATTTAAGTTGGTTCTTTCTATTAGTGATCCAGTATTATTGGTAAACGGAGCAATAATATATTTCAATAGTCATAAGTTGAACTATGTTATTTCAGAATATACGAAGTCAAAATTGAACAGTGATGGTTTCGTTTTTATTGAGCTGTAACCATCTGTGATTTAAATTAGTTAAAAATATTTTGATCTCATCAAACTGTTCCGTGGTGATTTTTGGTATCGGAACATTTCTTAAAATGCAAGCTTGTTCCGTTAAGTAGTTAAAYGATTGATATTCTAGCTCTTTTGACCAAAGCATTGACTGGAGTGATTCGACCATAGCTTCAGTTTGCCATACATCGACGCGATCAGCTATTTTTCGTGAAATTTGATNATGCTCTAATTTAAAACTAATATCTGCGCCCGCTTTTAGTTGTCCATAAAAAGCAGCTTTAATATCTAACGTTTTTTCAATCACAAAATGAATCAAATCGTGTGGTGCGATCCCTTGTTCTGGCATTTTTGTTTGTGTTCTCGATTGATCGTCTCTAATACACTCTAGTTTTCCATATTTACTAGTATGTTTTGTAAATAGGATCTTCATTTTTGATTCCATTTTTCAATTACAGCTTTTATTTTATTCTTAGGTGTCTTGGAAAGTTTTTTAACCTGTGTAAATGTCGGCTCGAATAATTGGTGGGTATCTTTAAGATCAGTTAGCATTTGTAGCCAAAGCTTACTTGTCATTTCTGCATCAAATAATGCTCTATGAAAGCCTCCTTTTGCCGGGATGTTTTTATATTGGATCAAGGTGCCTAACTGGTGATTAGGAGATTCTTGATACAAGCGCCTCGCTAATAACATTGAACAAACAAACTTGCCAGAATACTGGCGGGAAATTTCTTCAAATTCGGCATCTAAAAATCGTTGATCGAAGGATGCGTTATGGGCAACTAAATTATCATCGCCAATATAATCGCAAAAATCTTTCATTACGGATCCGCAAGGTCGTGCATCGGTTAACATTTCGTTAGTGATGCCGGTATAGTTTTCTATAAAAGTATCAACATAAAATCCGGGATTCATTAATTCTTGAAAGCTATCAACCAACTTTCCATCTCGAAGTCGAACCGCGCCAATTTCTATAGCGCGATCGCCCATATTGGGTGAGAGGCCCGTTGTTTCAAAATCAAGGATGATGAGGGTATTTGCGCGCATTGTTAATTTTCTTATTGTTTTAATATTGTAGATACTAATTTATCTGAGGTGTTTTTGCACCTTAGCTTTAGTGAAAACGGAAACTTAACCAATAAATCGACATTTCCTGTTACATTAGAACGATCCGAACTCTTTCCTATAGCGTGGGCAAAGCTTAACGATATGTTAAGGTTGATAAAATTTACACAATAAATCTAACGTCAAGGACATCATTATGAAACTAAACCTCCATAAACCGATATTAGCTACCATAATTGCTTCAACCGTTTTCTTTACAGGTCTTGCTAATGCTGGGCCGTATCATGCTGTTAAATTGGACAAAGTTTTAGCATCACAACCAGATAAAACCAAATCACGATATGATGCGAGACATCCTCAACAAACGCTTGCCTTTTTCGAAATAAAACCAGGAATGACAGTATTAGAAGCACTACCTGGAGGCGGTTGGTATAGCAAATTACTGCTTCCTTATTTAGGTACTAAAGGCACTTTAATTGGTGTGGATTATGCTATTGATATGTACCCAAAATTCGGATTCTTCAGCAAAGAAGACCTGAAAAAGAAAGAAACATGGGTCAACGATTGGACAGAAAAAGCGAAGGGTTGGAAAATTGATGGCTGGGAAATAGAAGAGTACGCTAATATAAAAGCTTATAACTTTGGTTCAGTTTCAGATGATTTAAAAGGCAAAGTAGATGCGGTTGTATTTATCAGAGCCTTACATAATCTAGCAAAATTTGAAAGTGATGGCGGTTATCTTACTACGGCATTGAGTGACGCATATAACGCGCTAAAACCGGGTGGTATTTTGGGAGTTGTACAACATCAAATTCCAGAATCAGCTGATGATAAAGGGGCAAATGGTTCAAGAGGGTATTTGAAGAAGTCTTTTTTAATTTCAGCAATGGAAAAATCCGGGTTCGAATTTGTTGCCTCTAGCGATATTAACTTAAATCCCAAAGATAAACCTAGCGCAAAAGATATCGTTTGGCGTCTTCCTCCTAGCTTTGCAACCAGCGGAAAAGATGAAAAGAAAAAAGCGGGATATAAGGCTGTAGGGGAATCCAATCGGATGACTTTGAAGTTTAGAAAGCCTATGAAATAAGTGAATTATTCTTATCGAACATAGCTTAGTTGATATAATTAAGTTATGTCTGACAAAGTACGATATTGACTATTGAATACAAAGGAATAAATAATTATCGGTTTTCATCTTGATAACAAAAACCAATCTGATGATGATAGATTTTACCATTTTTTACCGCTTGAATTTCACTTACAATAGCTAGAGCAATTTCCTCGGGTGAACCAGCGCCAAGATCTAAACCTATTGGTCCAAATAATCGATTTTCTAATTCTTTAAATTCAACACCAATGTCCTCAAGTAATTTGTCACGTCTTTTAGATGGTCCCAATAATCCGATATAGYTAATCTGGCTTTTGATGAGCAGTTTYAAATAATCTCTATCTYTYTCRTATTGRTGRCTCATAATAATTACGCTATCAAAMKGCRATAARTTAAAATCATTCMATTGRGAGYTTTTYACATGWRTYAAATTATCKACYAATGGAAATARYTGSGGATTAAGACTMGCTTTCYTATGGTCGATTACGGTKGTTTTCCAACCTATATGATGAGCAATTGCGGTWACYGGTGGAACRTCWGGAGAMGCTCCGCAAACTAAWAGATGGTGAGGTGCTTTTAACTCGAYATTAAATATAGARTYATSKTTTTCAGACTGTGATTYACCWATYRYTAAACTATTATCTTYTYCRAYTGATARGTACTGATTTWTACCAGAYTCAATTTGAGTGAGCATCTYTATAAACCCAAAATGATTATWYTCAGCKGRTAGATATTTCAATAAAACYGTAATTTCRCCATCACAACCTAATCCCATKCCCCAYAACCAATCTTCATCATCGCGTAAGTTGTATTCAATAGTRGMRTCGGATTTCGTTTCAAAAACRGATCGGCARTGTTCAACAATATCACCYTCAAGRCARCCACCACTAAGYARTCCCCAATAAGWAAAGCAATCRCTCACTAACATCRTAGCACCTGATTTTCTGTAGGTTGACCCTTTAGTTTCAATAATTATGGCGATAACATAGTCTTTTTTACTATCGAAGTCTTTAAGCGATTTTAATAAGCTATTCATATTTTTCCTAGTGGGATGCTAGTATTGCTTTAACTAACCATCTCGATAGTTTGTAATTTACAAGGAATAATAAGAAATGGCAACGCTATGAATCAAAACGCTAAAAATCGAACGCCTAAAAATCAAGTATCAAAAGAATTAATGCATGTAGGTGAAATGGCCAGTGGTGTACAACTGACTGTGCCTGTTTATCGAATGAAAGCTTTGCCAAATTCAAACGAAGAGAAAAACCCGAGCGTTTATATTCAAGCCAATATGCATGGCGCAGAAGTTCAAGGTAATGCCGTTATTTTTCAGCTTTTGGAATTATTAAAAGACATTAAAATCAATAGCGATATTACCCTAGTTCCGTACGCTAATCCGGTGGGCTGTAATCATAAAAATGGCGAATATACTTTAGGTCGATTTGATCCGATTACTGGTGTTAATTGGAATCGGATGTATTATTTTGATGAATCCGTGATTGAACCTTTTGCAAAACAACATATTGATAGTGAAGATTCAATCGTCGAGGCAAATTTTAAACAGTTATTATTAAATGAAATTGACCAACAACTTAATCATAATATTTATGGCTTAACAACCGGTAAACGAATTGCTTTTCAACTACAACGATTAGCCCATCACGCGGATATTGTGCTGGACTTACATACAGGGCCGATTTCAAGTAAGCATCTTTACTGCCCAGAATATTGTAAAAAAAGTGCTAATTATTTTGATATTCCACATACTATTTTCATCCCTAATTCTTTTGATGGTGCGCTTGATGAATCAATTTTTTGTCCTTGGTGGACGTTACAAGAAACATTCAAAAAACTCGGTAAAGAAATCGATATTAGCCAAGGAATTATAAACAAAGAAAGTTTCACCGTTGAACTAGGTTCTCAAGAACAAATCGACTTAAAAGTAGCCTACGAAGATGCTTTGAGTATTTTAAGTTACCTTCACCATAAAAAAGTGATTGAAGCTGAAACCCCCGAACAATTTCTACCTCAAACCATGTTGAGATATGCATGTTATTTAAAAGATTACAAATCTTTCTATTCGCCAATGGGGGGAATGATTGATTATCTTGCGGAGTTTGGCAAACCACTTCCTGCAGGAGAGCCTTTAGCACGGATATTGCGAATGGATAACTATGGTGACGGCGAAGCTATCCACAATATTTCATTAGAACAAACGGTGATCCCGATATTACATTTTGCTTCTGCTAGTGTTAACCAAGGTACTGAGTTATACAAAGTCTTCAGCAACTATTTTATCTTGCCTGAGTTAGATTCTAAGATCTGAATTCGAAATCTGCTCAGGAAACCCAACCTCGACAACAGAGTCTATTTTTCACTAAAAATATCAACCAATGTTTCCCATGGAAGCAATGCACAATTGACTCGACTCGGAAATTGGCTAATAGGCGAAAGTAATTCCAGGTTTAGTTTTGTCAGGGCTATTTGATTATCAGCGTTTGGATCTTTTAAAATAATTTGTAATTGCTTTGTCATTGAAGCGACATTTTCTTTAGATAAACCTTTAACTGATTCGCAGAGTAATGAAGCTGAAGCCTTACATATTGCACAACTCTCAGTTTCAAAAGCAATGTCTTTGATTCGTGTATTACCATCGACCAATTCTAAATGTATGGTAATTTCATCGCCACAACTGGCATTATAACCTTCGGCAGAATGGGTTATGTTGATCGTTTTATTTAAACCAATAGGATTGAGTGCCTGTTTTTTTAGGGCATCATTATAAAGCTTAGTGTTTGAAACTTTTGACATGTGAATAGATGAAGACTAAACGTTATTAGGTATTTTTAGACTATATTAACGAGTCTGAGGATTAAACAAAAATTTTGTAATATTTTTGTAGTAAGCTTGTCACTTAAACTTAACGAGATGGAATTTCAATCAATGGGAAATAAGTCATGAATAAAACTTTAACTTTGCTGGTTAGCCTTGTGTTTATTGGAATCATCGCATTTAGTGCTTACTGCCACAGAAATAGTGGAGTTAGTGAAGTATTAGAAACGCTGAATGAAAGCTACAAGGCCTATGAAGGTAAAGATTGGACATTAAATAATTTAGATGGAAAACCTATCACTTTATCTGAATTTCAAGGAAAACCAACCATATTGATATTTTGGGCTACATGGTGTCCGTATTGTAAAAAATTGTTACCTGGCATTCAGGAACTACATGAAAAATACCACTCGCAAGGCTTAAGAATCTTGGGTGTTAATATTAAAGAAGATTGGAAGCCTGAAGTTTATTGGCGTAATTTTGGTTATCAATTTGATACTGTGATTAATGGTGATGATGTGGCTAAGATATATAGCGTGAAAGGAACGCCTGGGATTGTTTTTATTGCTCCTTCTGGAAAAGTTTTAGGTGTTAATTCCTTTTCAGATCCTCATCATCCCTTATTAGAAAGATTTGCTAAAGAAGGTTTAAAATTGATGAAGCAAGTCGATAGATAGGATTAGGATTTGCATTAGGCAAGGGTGCTTATTAACCAGTTCTAACGCGATTATCTTCTTGAAAGCGCCATATACGGATGATTTCTAAAATGTCCGTATCCTTTTTCATTTCTTCTGATAGAGGATTAAACGGCGCGGCTAACCTCACAATTCTAATCGCAGCATCATCTAAAAGTTTACTTCCGGAGCTATTCATAACGATTACTTGATGGATCGTCCCATTTTGATTAATCGCGACTTTCAGGGTTAAATTACCATAAATTTTCTCCAGCTTGGCTCTTTCAGGGTAATTTTGATTGCCAATTAATTCTATCTTTCGTCTCCATGAATCTAAATACAATGCATCCGAGGAGCGATGTATGGCTGCTGAAATTTGCCGTTTCTTGGCTTTTTTTGCTTGGTTAATTTGTTCATTATCAAGATTGGCAATTAAACCTGAAAGTTGATAACTTTTTTCAATGAGTGAAGCTGTATCTAATACCTCTTGTTGAAGATCTTTCGATTTTTCTTTTGGGCTAGAGTTATTATCACCAGACTGGTTAACTGAAATAAACTGGGGTGAATTATTTTTTGCGGTTTGTGCTTGAGCTCTTATTTGTAATTCGCTAGAGGTTTTATTAGGATCGTTAAACTGTGCTTTTTCTATRGCGCTCGGWGCAAGTAAYTCYTYACTTTCACCKCCYGCTTCTTGATCKGCTTGACCAATAAAATCAGCCTTTTCAACTTTATCTTTTGCTTCRAATTGMGCAAGTACYACRTTAAAYGATTTRTTTAGTTTRTTGGCRGAYAAATCKGGTAYTTTAAAGCTCACKCCAAAYAAAAGCAGAGCATGAAAAATTACCGCCAAAAATAGACAAAAGAATAGTTTGTCCGATTGGCTGATTTTGGGTTGTTGCTCTAGAGCAATGGTACCATCGTGATTTTGCATAAAATGAAATCGTTACCTATTRAKCKWTRYMKRYKKARYYAWTTRSWTRWWWTYAATTNGCTTAATTTAGATTCTATAGCATTCATCAAATCGCCAGCGATATTTGTACCAAAAGCRGCATCAATTTCTTTAATACATGTGGGGCTTGTCACATTTATTTCGGTYAAATARTCCCCAATCACATCCAGCCCTACAAATAATAGYCCTTTTTCTTTAAGAACSGGKGCKACTTGYTTMGCAATCCAGTAATCACGYTCTGTYAATGGACGTGCTTCACCRCGTCCTCCYACYGCTAAATTMCCGCGAGTTTCRCCTTTTTGAGGAATTCTCGCTAAACAATAGGGRAYTGGCTCGCCATCGACCATCAAAATTCGYTTATCGCCGTCTTTTATYTCRCTAATAAATTTTTGCGCCATGGCTGTTTGTTTACCGAGCAAKGTTAAKGTTTCRATGATTACSCCAACATTGGGATCAGWYTCTTTTACTCTAAAWATCGAACTTCCACCCATGCCGTCGAGAGGCTTTAAAATGATRTCCTTRTGYTCGGCTAAAAAKGCTCTGAAATCAGYCTCATTTCGGCTGACTAARGCTGGCGTACAACATTGSGGAAACCATGAKGTAAAYARCTTCTCATTATGATCGCGCAGRCTAGCRGGCTTGTTAACAATYAAAACGCCTTCTCTTTCTGCCATCTCTARCAARTAGGTTGARTAGATAAATTCCATRTCAAAYGGTGGATCTTTACGCATTAAYACYACATCCATTTCCGCTAAWGGCGTWTTTACTGAYGGTTGCAGTGAATACCARTCKGTTTCATCTTGYTTTACTGTAASTTTTGATAAGTTGGCAATRACTTTRCYGTYRWCTARGGTTAAATCTTTTTGTTCCATATAATATAACTCGTAATTTCGAGCCTGTGCTTCAATGAGCATGGCAAAACTAGAGTCTTTTTTAATGTTTATTTCGCTGATGGGATCCATCAATATTACTAATTTGTGTGTCATTTTTGAAATCTACTATAGTTATGATTAAGAAAAATGGTTTGATTTATATGAAAGTTGCTACTTTTTAGTATAAAAGTGTATAAATACCGAACAATATTACTAATGTATTATAGGGATAAGAAACAATTTATCAAGGTTAAACTTATATAAATCAACGTGTTAAAACACACTTTTAAAGTTAGATCACTAATTAATCTTTAAAAGATTGATTCTTATCGGTTTATTTCTTAAAATTCATCGAGAGAATAACATCTTTGCTATGTTAAAAGTTAGAAACCCTATAGACTTGATTGTAGTGAGGTTTTGGTGAAATTTGTGATTGAACCGTGATTTTCAGAAAATTTTGACTGCGATAGTTAGTAAATTCTTGTGCAATCTATTTAATTAGATAGAATTCCCAAACAAACATTTTTTGTTGTAGGGAGAGGGAGATCGAATGGAAAACAATTTTCAAGGTTTAAAAGCTATGGTCATTGATGATAGTAAAACGATCCGCCGTACAGCGGAAACCTTGTTAAAAAAAGTCGGGTGTGAGGTTGTTACCGCTGTTGATGGATTTGATGCGTTAGCGAAAATTACTGACAATAACCCCGATATCATCTTTGTGGATATTATGATGCCACGTTTGGACGGTTATCAAACCTGTGCTCTCATTAAAAACAACAAAAAATTCAAGTCGACCCCTGTCATCATGCTATCCAGTAAAGATGGATTATTTGACCGTGCAAAAGGTCGAATTGTGGGTTCTGACGAGTATTTAACTAAACCTTTTAGTCGAGATGAGCTCTTGGGAGCTATTTCTAAACATGTTGCTAACGCTTAATTTTACTTTATAAAAAGAAACTAAGGTTAAAGAATCAGTAATAAACGATTTTAAAAGAAAATATCCCTTTTAATTTTATTGATCTCAGATGTATTTGAAACAGTCTTATTTAAGTCAGATTTTAAGTCAAGATAGAGCAATAGAATAATGAAGGAGAGGAAAGTATCAAATGTCTAAAATTTTAATTGTAGATGATTCACCAACAGAAACTCATATTTTAACGAAAATGTTAGATAAAAATGGTTATCAAGTGGTGACTGCTGAAAGTGGTGAAACCGGTGTGGAAGTTGCTAAAAAGGAGCTTCCCGATCTAGTCTTAATGGATGTGGTCATGCCTGGGCTTAATGGATTTCAAGCCACTAGACAACTTAAAAAAGAAGCCACTACAGCGCATATCCCGGTGGTTATTGTCACTACCAAAGATCAAGAAACCGATAAAATATGGGGTATGAGGCAAGGTGCTAAGGATTATTTAACTAAACCGGTGCAAGAAGAAAGCCTCATTAATACGATTCAAGCTATTTTAGGAAGTTAAACACCCGATGCAAGAATTTACCGATTTAGAAGCTTTTCAATTTTTACAGACGATAGAATCCCGAAGTGTAGAGCATTTTGGTACGTCAACTCGTGAAGAGGAATTGAGTCGGTTTTGGACAGGCGTAGGATTCAGACTGGCTGGAAGAGAATATTTAGTCAATTTAAAAGAAGTCGCAGAAATTCTTTCTATCCCACCGCATACCAAAGTACCCGGCGCTAAATCATGGGTGAAAGGATTAGCCAATATTCGAGGCACCTTGATGCCAATAATGGATTTACATGGTTTTTTAGGAAGAAAAGCACCTTCCTCCCTTAAAAGACAAAGATTATTAGTTGTTAACAAGTCAGGTATCCATTGTGGTGTGATTGTTGATGAGGTATTAGGTTTAAACCACTTTGAAGATGAACAATGGGTTGAAGACGCAGATATAGCTGATGAAGCGATGACGCCCTATTTAAAAGGTGGTTTTTTCATTGAAGAAAAGTTGTGGAATGTATTTAGTTTATTTGAATTGGCGACTACGCAATCATTTAGACAGGTAGCTTTATAATTGCTGATTATTCAAGTTAGCAATTATTTAAGTTAACTATTATTAATGGAAGTTAGCAAAAGAAAAAAGTTTGAGTTAAAGCAAAATTAGATTCGCCGATATAAAAAGGACCGCCAACCAAGTTTGCATAAATTATATTTTTGGCAAATTTAAGTTTTGGAAGTTCTAGTTTTAAGAAACTAGGTTTTAACAGATTAGGTTTTTAAGAAATTAAGTTTTTAGGAAAATAAAATATGAGTGCAACAGATAGAAAAAAGAAATCAGTAGCGAAAAAAGGCGCTAACGAGAAATCGGGTGGTGGCGGAATTATCACTTTATTGGTTATCTTCTTGGTTGCAGCGGTTGGAAATCTCGGGTATGGAGTATTTCAAAGCCAATCGAATCAAGTTAGGTTAACTAAAGCAGGTGATTTACGAGTTCTTTCTCAACAAGTGGCAAAGAATGCAAAGGAAGCTTCATCTGGAACTCTAGAAGCCTTTAATGGGTTAGAAGCTTCAATTAAAGAGTTTGATGCTCAATTTAATCATTTGTCGAAAGGTGATGAGTCTAAAGGTTTATCGCCAGCTCCCTTAGCTGTTTTAAATAAGGAAGTAAAACAGGTTGGCGACTTATGGAGAGCGATGAAAAGTAACGCTGAAAAGGTTACTGCGGGAAGAGAAACTATTGTCAATCTTTACCAAATTCAAGATGCATTATCTGATTCAATTCCACAAATGGAATTTTTGTACACTAACGTGCAAGATGTACTTCTTGATACTCGCGGAGCCGCGGATCAAGTTATGCTGGCGACTAGGCAGTCTTATTACTTAGAAAGAATTATTCGTAGTTTTCAAAAAGTATTAAAAGGTGATGACGATGCTGAAGTGGCTGCTGAAAATTTCGGGCAAGATGTTGATTTATTTGGAGAAATTTTATCCGGAATGATTGAAGGCGATGAAATGCTAAGTGTTTCCAAAATTACAAATTTTGATGCAAAACAGTCGCTAGAGGAAGTTGATAAGTTATACGCTGACTTAAAAAATAACGTGACCTATATTATTGCCTCGACAGATGAGTTATTTATTGTTCATCAAGCGTCAAAAGAAATATTTACACAAGCATCAAGTATGTTGAAATTAACAGAGTCGTTGCAAAATGCATTTACCGCACAGGCTGAAGTTAAAGGTTTAGGTCATTGGATGTTCTCGTTAATCGCTGGTGTATTTGTTTTTGTATTTCTTGTAGTATTATATTTCAAACAACGTGGGGCTCTTCAAGATAGAACAACCAAAGCTAGAGTTTCAGCGGATCAAGAAAAACTGCAAAACGAACGAAACCAACAAGCGATCATTCGACTACTAGACGAAATGGAAGGTTTGGCTGATGGCGATTTAACCGCTAATGCAACAGTAACGGAAGATTTTACTGGAGCCATCGCAGATGCAATGAACTATACCATCGATCAATTAAGAAGTTTGGTATCAACAATCAAAGACTCGGTCGGAAAGTTATCAAATGCAACAACTGAAACACAAAGTATCTCTATTGAATTAGCACAAGCCTCAAGAAATCAAGCTCAAGAAATCACTGGAGCATCTGCGGCTATCAATGAAATGGCTGTTTCTATCGAACAGGTATCAGCGAATGCATCTGAATCAACAACGGTTGCGGAAAAATCGGTTGAAATTGCAAAGAAAGGTGGAGAGGTTGTAAGAAATACTATTCAAGGTATGGATACAATTCGTGAGCAAATTCAGGAAACATCAAAACGAATTAAACGATTAGGTGAATCATCTCAAGAGATCGGTGATATCGTATCCTTGATCAATGACATTTCCGATCAAACAAATATATTAGCACTTAACGCGGCAATACAAGCATCGATGGCTGGTGAAGCGGGTCGTGGTTTTGCGGTTGTTGCCGATGAAGTACAGCGATTGGCGGAACGTTCGGGTAATGCGACTAATCAGATTGAAGCACTTGTAAAAACCATTCAAACAGATACTAATGAAGCTGTTATTTCTATGGAAGCGAGTACTGCAGAAGTGGTACACGGAGCGAGACTTGCACAGGATGCGGGTGTAGCACTAGAAGAAATTGAAAGAGTATCGACTAGTTTGGCTGACTTGATTCAAAATATTTCCAACGCAGCTCGCCAACAAGCAGCATCTGCCGGACATGTATCGAACACGATGAACGTTATCCAAGAAATCACTAATCAAACATCAGAAGGTACATCAAATACTGCGAACTCTATTTCAACATTGGCAGAACTTGCGGATGAATTGAATAACTCAATTGCAGGTTTCAAATTACCGGATGAAGCGTAAACAAGGATAAACGGAAACTGTCGAATGGATATAATCTGAGTGGAAACAGTCTAGGATGAGCGCTTTTGAAATAGCAGAAATGGAAACCAGTGAATTTATTCAGTGGCAATCATTTTTGGAATTAAAAACTGGCATGTGGTTGCCTGAAGCACGTAAGTCTTTTTTGCTTGCTAGTTTAAACCGCCATATGCGAGAGATGGGAATTGAAAACTATCAAAATTTTTATTCGATGTTAAATGCAGGACGAGTTTCAAGTTTAGATTGGTCAAAAATTGTGGATTCTTTAACGGTCCATGAAACCTGTTTTTATAGAGATGAAACATCGCTTAAAT
>NVTT01000040.1 GCA_002401655.1 Gammaproteobacteria bacterium
AGATTTGTTTTGGTGTTTTAAAACATCAAAGCGAGTACCGACCACAAATGAGTTAAATTATCATTTGAAATCGGTTTGGAGAGATGGTATCTACTTTTGTTTGTTGCTAATAACGACTTCTAGTCGTTTATGCTTAACGTCCATAGCAGTTGAGTTCTTTACTCCAGCGCTTGTATGACCTTAAATCGCTATTTGATCGATCATAAATTGCTTTATTTTTGCTTCTGTTGGAACCGCCACATTCATTAAATTAATGTTATGCGGATTCGGTGTATCGGGCATGGTTAAGCGGTCTATTGGCGCGTCCAAATCAAAAAAAGCGTCCTTCGCCAAAGTCGCAGAAATTTCAGCTCCAAAACCCGCGGTTAAATTATCTTCATGGACAATTAGACAACGGCCGGTCTTTTTAACAGAATCTAAAATCAGATCTTTATCCCAAGGTTGAATTGTTCTTAAGTCGATCACTTCCACGCCATTTGCAATATCTAAAGCAGCCGATTCACAGCGCTCAACCATCGCACCCCAAGTTACAACAGTAAGCTTGTGTCCTTTAGTTATCACCTTACCTTTTCCAAAAGGGATCACAAAATCGTTTCCGGGATAAGGACGCCTTGCCCATCGACCATCCAATAACGAGCGATGCTCAAAAAATATCGTTGGATTATTATCGCGTAACGCATATCTTAAAAGGCCAACGGCATCTTCTGCATTGGATGGCATGACTACTTGCCAACCAATTTTATGCGCCCATTCCACTTCATCACACATTGAATGCCAAGGGTCACCCCGACCTGCGAAACCACCAGGAATTCTGACCACCATGGGAGCAGCAAATTGATTATTAGTTCGCCATCTCATAATACCGGTATCGGATAATTGCTCAGCGGCTGGCTCGGCGTATTTTCTAAACTGAATTTCTGGCACTGGCATTAAACCCGACAACGCCATACCTACAGAACGTCCGATAATACCTTCCTCAGACAAACTTGTATCAAACACTCTATGAGTGCCGTACTTTTCATTAAGCCCTAGCGTCGCAGCATGTACGCCTCCTTTAGGGCCAACATCTTCGCCAAAGACTAAGACTTTTGGATTGATAGATAATTCGTGATCTAAAACATTACGTATAGCGGTGAGCATATTGAGTCTCGGACCCGAAGGGCTCGCTGTTTCAGTGACATTCGGAAATTGATAATCATCCGCATGTAACCCACCGCGTAATTGAATTTCGGGATTATCATACTTATCTTTTTCTGCAAATACGTATTTTGTTAGCTTTGCACAATCTGGCTCGGGCCTCTGTTTAGCTTTTTCAACGGCATTTTTTACATCGTCATATGCTTGTGTGGTTAACTTTTGCCAAGCGGTATCATCTAATATGTGTTCTTTCAATAAATATTGTTTCAATTTTGGTAGTGGATCATTCTCTTGCTCACTTTTTACCATTGCTTCTGGTTTATAAGTTTGAGTATCTTGGAATGTGTGCCCGCATAAACGAGGCACTTTTAATCTAAGCAAACATGTTCCTAACCCAGCTCTCGTGTATTCCACTGCATCAGAAATAAGACGGCTTGCCTCAACTGGGTCAGTGCCATCACCATCAATAATCTTTAAATTTTTATACGAAGCTAAATTAGCAACTTGATCGCCGCCAGGTGTTTGTACCGTTTGCGGAACTGAAATACCGTAACCATTATCTTCAATATAGAATAGGTGAGGTAAGTTATCAGTAGTCGATATATTTAGTGCAGACCAAAAACCGCTAGTAGACATGGACGAATCTCCACCCATTGAAAGACCGATCGCACCTCGGTATTTTTCATTTTTCAGTTCATCACGATTATAGATAATTGACTGAGCCCAACCGGAAATAGGTGTGTATTGCGCGCCTACACCACCACACATCGGAAATAACATAGCGCCTTTTCGCTCAATATTTGGATAATTACAAACCACGCCAATATCTCGGCCATCACTATAACCACCAGACTTTGCCATCGGGGATGCAACAGCATCTTCAATATCAAGACCAAGAGAGAGTACAAAAGGGCGAGAACGATAGTAACCAGTTGCTCCGTCATGTGGATGGGTTAGCATAGAACCTAATAGTATTTGAGCTAAATCGTGGCCTCTAGCTGAAAATTGGTTAAAAACAAGCTTTGCAGGTACAAGTTCTTTCTCTTCAATATCATCCATTGCGCGGGACAATTGCATGTAATAGGCGATTTTTTTCCAATCGATGGCGAGTGCCAAGTCAGACACTTGTGCATTTTCATTGGTTTTAGCGTGGTTTTGGGTCATTTTTTTTCTAATAATTAAACTTTTATTATTTGAATTATAGAGCTAATTGAGTTGTTTTTGCAACTTATTGATTGCAGGTTCAACTATAAATCTAAATGCGAGCACGTATCTTGCCTGCAAGCTCTCAATAAGCGGTATTAAAATTGCCTCCCCCTTTGTGAAGGGGGATTGAGGGGGATTTGTTTTCTTAATAATGTAGATAGTTTCAATTATTAGTATGCGAGCAAAAAACAAATCTCCCCTCCAAAAGTAGGTCCCATGAGGGAAACCCCTCTTCGCAAAGAGGGGAATAAAATAATACAAATCATTGAAAGTATTGGTGAAAATAATCTCTATCAATGATATCTTTTTAAACTGTTTCTCGTGTTACGAACCTTAAACCTCGAAAAATTAGTAAAACTATGAACCTCAAACAAAGCCCTAAACAAAAACGCTTTATCGCAGGTGCTAACTGCCCTAGTTGTGATGACCTAGATTCACTTGTTTTATATAGTGATGACCAAAGCATTGAGTGTGTATCATGCGGTTATAAACAAACTAGCCAACAACGTGATCAAAGCGAAAATAAGCCTCAATTGCCAGCAATAGATATAGGCGACATTAAAATTACCCGAGTGGAATAAACAAAAAGAAGAGTATTGCCAGTTTTGTTTTATTAACATTCAACGCCTATATCTGGTGAATTTTGGTTGGCGCCGCTTTTCAAGCGCCGGCCAAAATTTCAGCCAGGATATTTTTGTTATGTGATTCTTTGAAAATATCATTTATCTAATCACGGTTGTTTTTGAAATATACGATACGCGGATCCAAGAATCGAGTTTTTCCAATACATATAAGAAATAAGCAAAGTAAACAAGTAAGCTGCCAGTATTATCCATGTACCTACCGCACTATAACGATGCTTGACAATTGTTCCGTTTTCTATGAATCCGACTGCCGCAATTACCCAGGGAGATTCGTTTAGAAAAACAATATATGCAACTTGATCCGTATCGTTGATGAAAGCAATATTGCTATTCCCAGAATATTCGCCTAGAACTGCCACCTTAAATTCATCTGTAGCGAAGTTTGCAAAAATCATTTTAAAAGGAATGGCTATTGCTACAAGTGTAAAAACACTAAAGATACAATAGCGAATTAGCCGTACCTTCATATGCATTCCCTCACTCCACGCATTGGTTATGTTTATGGAAATTAGCATAAATAGTTTTCATGCCGCCGTCTTATATCTTTTAAAGAATATTAAGCCCATTAATAACTGTACTAAAGCAATAAAACTAAACAACATTAAAATGAATAAATTAGGAGAAGACTCTAATTCAGTTTTAAAATAAAAAATTTGAATCAATACTGAAATTGGCCCTAAGCAAAGCAGACTAGTCCATACTATGTAATACGGTACTCTAAGCCCAGAAATATTGATAGAAGCTGATGAAATCCCGGACATTAATATACCCACCAACAAAAACCAATAACTGTCAAACAAATCCACCAAACCCAAACCAAAATAAAATCCACACGCCATATATATTAGATATATCCAGAATCTTGAACCTGTATCTTCACTTGGCAAACTGACTTTATATCTGTTTAGAAGCATATTATTAAATAGGACACCGGTAATTAACATAACGCTGATTATGTTCAGTAAAAACACATATACTGCCAACTAAACTATGCAATAATCATATTTTATTGATTAAAAGCAAAACTATACCACACATTACTTAATGTAAATTCTAGAATGTTTATGTCTTTTTAGTTCATACGTATTCTAAGCTTTAGATTTTAATTGAATTAATTCAGTTAGTTAGTTAGTTAGTTAGAGATTCACAAGCAACCTATACAGAAATTTGGCCTATAATTAGTCTCTTATTTCTCTCCAAATCATAAAAAAAGGCTTGATTCCCACAAGGGTATTATTCCATATTAAAAATTAATCTATTCTGATGACCTCACTTTAGACTTCGCCAAACGACTTTTGAATGATTACTCTACGGATGCAGACACCCTATGGATCATTGATTATCATGATATTCATATCCTATTCCTAATGAACGCAGGCGCTAGAAGAATTGCTGAAACAGGCGTCTGTCAATGTAAAAATACCAATGCAAATCATTGCTCAGGACTTAATATATGTGTTGATCTTAATCGTAATTTTGTTTCTGACTTCAGCACTTTTGTTTCAAAAAGCCCGTGATATAAGATTTTGTTAAAAAATAAGGGCACTACATTGTTCGTATTTCTCAATAATATATACCGATCGCTTCATCTTCACGCCCATCAGTTGATAAATATTAATGGCATCAGGGCTGATCTATAGAGGCTTTGATATTATTTGTTTACGTTAGGTGTTAATAATGAGATCGGTACTGCAAACAGCCTTTCTCCAAATGGTAAGATGGATTCGCCGTCATAAAATACTACGCCTGCGACAAACTGTTTTTTGCAAGCTTCTTTTAGTTTTTTTAATCCTTTAAAATCACTTTTTGTTACGGTGGCAGAAGCTTTGATTTCTATACCCGCTAGTTGTAGACCTTGTTCAATAATAATATCCACTTCAACTTTATCTTTATTGCGATAGTGATAGAACTTAAGCTCTTCCTCATGCCAATCGGCGTGCTTACATAACTCCTGATAAATGAATGTTTCCAGCAATTGTCCAAGCAGTGCCTTATCTTGCCAAAGTGTTTGGCTGTTCACGCCGATTAATGAGCACGCCAATCCTGTGTCAGTCAAATGCATTTTAGGTGTTTTTATCAATCGACTTAGCCTATTGCTATGCCATGGTTGCAACTGTTCGATTAAAAATATTTGTTCTAATAAAATTAAATACTCTCGAATAGTTGGACGGCTGATTGCAAAAGGCGATGCTAAATCTGACGAATTAAAAAGCCTAGCGGTTTGTCCGGCGGCCAAACTTAATAGTTTGGGGAGGAGATCTAAGTTACGTATGTTAGCAATATCCTGAACGTCCCGTTGAATGATGGTTTTAATAAAGTTGCGATACCAAGCATTGCGACGCTTAACATCGGTTCGTGTGATAGCTGCGGGATATCCGCCCATGACGATTAGTTCAGACAGTGACTCGCGTAATCGTTTGTAACCATTGCATTTAACCGTTTTACCCAAGTTAGCTTCAAACAAATGCTTTAGAAAGGTTGGTTTTTCTCCGGCAATCTCTGTTTGCGCAAGTGGACGCAAATGAATGATTTCCATTCGACCAGCCAGAGAGTCTGCAAGCTGTGGTAGCAACAACACATTGGCAGAGCCTGTGAGGATAAAGCGGCCTGGTTTACGATTTTGATCAATGCTAGCCTTTATGCTTGTAAATATTTCAGGCGAACGTTGCACTTCATCGAGAATGGTGAACTCTGGCAAATTTTGTATAAAACCAACAGGGTCGATTTTAGCTGATTGCAATTGGTTATCATCATCAAAAGTGATGTAATGGTAACCAAGTTGTTCGCCCACAGATTGAGCGAGCGTAGTTTTTCCACATTGGCGAGAACCATGTATAAGCACCGCAGGCGTGTCTTTCAAAGTCTCGAGTAATGTTGCTTCTGAAAATCGTTGAAACAATAATTTATCCATAGTAATTAGTGTGAATCATCATTGATGCGGTTTAGGTTTAGTCTAAATTATAGCTCGTCCAATTGAAAGTAATACTTCGTCTAATTGAAGATAAATGATCGTATATTAGTAAATTTAAGACCAATAACCAATCAAAATACTCTATTGTTGGATTCGTCTTCTGTGCTAGCTATTTGTTCTCAACAACAAACTCCAACCCCTGCTTAAAACATTCTCCTTCCAGTTCATGATCATTCAGTTTTTTTAGCGTGTTGGCCATGATTAAATAAGTTTCTGCCGATGGACTTACTTGCAAACTTCGCTCTAAATAAAAACGTGCTTTTCCCCATAACTCTGCATTAAATGCAATTTTTCCTAGAGACAAATAAATTTCATTTGGCGCTTGATTTGATTGTGTATACCAATTTTCAAGAAAGCTAAATTGTTGACTTGAGTTTGTTAAATTAATTTCACCAAAAAGTTCAACAACGTTGGCGATTACCACTTTATCCGACGCGTTCTTTTTGAAAAAAGGTTTTATTAATCGATCAGCCTCATCCATTTGCTTAAATAGGACTAATAACTTTATAAAGTGAAGTTGATTCGATTCTTTTTTTCGTAAATAGGAAGGTAGCTTCTGCCAAACGTCCTTTAATTTCTCTAATTCATTATTCTCTGCAATAACGCTTAACAAATTCTGAACACTTTCATTTTCTAGTTTATTTAATTTTTCTTCATTATGAATTTTGAATTTTTTAAGTGATGGTAAAAGCTCTACAATCGAGTGCCAGTCATTTAGACGTTGATGGGCAAGAATAATCGGTGAAAAATAATCGGTGACAGTCACGATATAGGCAATCTCTCACAAAAACAATCAGTTTTTTCTATCAATCAATTCAGATAGTTCTTATATACGTATTTAAAAATAAAAAGGATAATTGAGCAACTCTAATCAATATCAAGGAAGATATTATGCCCATTAAGCGTAGCGAATTAATTGATCCCGATAATGCGGGTTATTATCACCTAATCAGTCGTTGCGTCAGGCGTGCATTTCTCTGTGGTAAAGATCCAGAAACCAACAAAGATTATGATTATCGAAGGCAATGGATTGAAAATCGTATCTTGGAACTCGCCAACTATTTTGCTATTGAAGTTTTCAGTTATGCCGTGATGAACAATCATTATCATTTGGTTGTTTATAGCGACCCAAAGTTACCACAAAGCTGGTCTGACTTGGAAGTTGCAGACAAATGGTTAAAGGTATTTCCCGGAAAGTACAACAACCCAAAATTCAAGACTCAACGCGATTTAAAAATACAAGCAATCGTTAAAGGTCCTGATTTATTAGCGGTTTATAGAGAGCGCTTAGGTAGTTTAAGTTGGTTGATGAGACGCATCAATGAACCCTTAGCAAAAATGTCTAACGCAGAAGATTATTGCACAGGACATTTCTGGGAGTCCCGTTTTAAATCACAAGCCTTGCTCGATGAGGGCGCAGCTTTGACCTGTATGGCCTATGTGGATTTAAATCCTATTCGTGCAAAAATGGCCAATAGTTTAGAAAAAAGCCACTATACCTCGATTAAAAAGCGTCTTAAAACGAGAACGGAGGATGAATTACAAAGCACATTAAAAGCCATTGTAGGAAACGTTAAAAATCGAACCATGGTMTTACCSYTAAAAGACTATATTGAATTGGTTGAATGGACMGGRAAAATGATTGTATCGCCAACAAAAGGYTCTATCCCCATTCAAATCAGCCGTTCCTTAGCGCACTTAAATATCAACCAAGATAATTGGATAGTGCAAGTTCAAAACTACGAAAGCAGTTATTATCGATTTGTGGGGAGTATTAAAAAAATTAAAGAAAAAACCAAAACACTCGGTAGAAAATGGTTGAAAGGAATTAACTCATGCCAAGAGCTATATCAATCTGACGGCTAGACTATTTCACGAGCTTCTAAATAGTTATCTCGGAATGCGAGAGAAAACCTCGTGCAATAATGATTAAATTATGACCATGAATTCCATTTGAAAAATACAACTTCAAACTTTCACCCATAATTAAAAAAACAAATTTATTTCAAACTAATTGTTTATAGTGTTTTTAAAAAGTGACTGTCACCAATTTTTACCCCAAGTTGAAATACTTCGTCCACCAATAAGCTCAAAAAATTCTTTCTGGCCTTTTTCGTAACCCACATAATTTTTAATGGCAGGTATTCTTTTAATATTGACAAAGTTAGAACTTCCGCCACTCAACTCCTTTGCTTCCCATTTTTGATCTTCATTGATATTTGCACCCCTGTAAGAATTTGAATCAAATTCGATTTTTAGATGTTTTTTATTCTCTTCGAATTCTAATGTTGCTAAAGAAACTGTGCTAACCATTTCAAAAATTTCGGCTCTAGCTTCATCTTTTGTCGTCTCTATATCGAAACTAGGGTAGTAAGCCGCTGTTATTTTTTGTGCTATATGAGATATCTCGTGAGCTAAACTTTTCAATGACTCTCGCAATATCACAAGCTCTAAACCATTTTTTGATGGAGAATCTAAATCTCTTTTGATGTAATGGAAATAATGATAAACGATTCTTGTATTAGAAATTTCTTTCAAAAGAATATCTTTTAAACTGATTTGACTTGGTACGAAGTGATATTTAATCAAGAGCGGTTTTGCCATATCTTCATATATATACTTATAATTTTTTTCTATTTTCGCAATTCCAGGAATCAGTTTTATGGCGAATTTTTCTATTTTTTTCAAAAAAAATAATTTTTCTTTTTCRAGTTGTAAATTTGAAAATTCTACGTCGATATAATTAGAATAATGTTTAAGAAAATCATTAAACCTAACTTTAACTATGGATATACAGTTTTTATTACAACTGTTCGAGTAGAGGTTATAGGAAATATAGGTAGTTGGTTTTTTTCTATTACCAAAGCAACACCCGAGCCACTTGCTACATAAGGGATATAGATCCTGTCAGCACAACTAGCCAACATGAAACATAGGATAAATAATGCAAGGTTATTAAACCTTACATTATCAAAACTCAACAACTTTTTATCTTTGGATATCATATGCAGTCTAGTCATATTGTCTCATCATCAAACTAAAAAAATGTTTTTTGAACTAAATAGAGAGCTTTCAATTAATTCACCAATACTCGATAAAAACATTACTGACAATATAACTAATTGAAATACTTTAAACCTATAAAAGCTTTCTAGTGGCCGTTTGTAGAAGTAATTGAGTAAACCGATCAGTATAATTTAGGCATACCCCCCTCTTCAAAACTAAACATATCTAAATCATTCATAAGCATCTCCTAAAAACTATTTGGTCACTTGCTAATAATAGAGAATAGGCATACAAAGTGTCTAAAGTTGTATTTTTTCAAGATCCTTTTTCTTTTTTAGATCCAATAATAGCGCATCTTTTAGTATCCGCAATATTTCATCATCTGAAGACTTAATATCATTTCCATTTATTTTTGAAAGCACCCAATTAACACCAATAGAATAACCTTTTAAGTGTGGGGCAATCGAGCTCGCGATTACGTTTATGTCGTTATCCCGGTAAATGTTTTTATTGTCCAGTTTAATAGAAAAACCTACTTGGCTACTTTTATTATAAGCATTAAAGTAGTGCGCTAACGAATAAATTTCGAACATCNTTTGMTYKTSCTTNATYAWTWWMAAYMRAATATGGAAAGCGACTATCCTGACTTGCAAGTTCAAATTGAGCTATATGTGATATTTCATGTGCAAGCACTGAAAGAGATAACATAGTTTGTTTTACGACATCAAATTGTTTTTCATTTCCAACCTTTTTTTCTGGAATTTTTATTTGTAATAAATCGGTATACAATCCAAAATGATAAATAATATTTTGTTTCTCTACCGACTTAAAAATGCGAGTAGAAAGCATTCCGCTACTTGGAAGTAAGTAAATATTTACTTCAATAGGAAGTTTTTGATGTGTGTATATTTCATTTAGATCATTAAAAAGCAAAACAAGGAGAAAATCTATATTTTCTATCAATTTTTCCAACTCAAAAGGGTTAATATCGAGTTCTAATTGCTTCTTTTCAGATGAAGAGAACCCTATTATTTTAACGTTATGTTGATTATACGATTTTTCAAACTCAAGAACAGAACCCATAATTGGTAATGGGTGACAATGGCCATAACAACTTAATTTTGATAAAAATGAATATGACTCAATTTTATTGAATAGCGTCGTTCTTAATGCTACTCCATGAGCTATACCATTCTTTATACTAGGTATTTCCTGTAAAGTTGAGCAAGATGGAAATAGCACAAAAAAAACCACAAAGAGGAAAATTCTCTTTGTGGTTATCCAATCATTATTGCTCAATAGTGTTTCCACCGCCATTAAATGACGGTAAGTAGCTGCGTGAACGTGCTTTTGTTGACAAGATCTGAGCATCTGAATAAACAGTAAGAGTTTCTGTTACTACTTGTCCTTGAGCCGCAGAAATATCAAAATCTAATTCATCAAATTTAAACTTAAAAGTTTGCTCTATAGATTCATCTTTATTGTTTTCATACCAACTGTTAACTAACGCAAAGTCAGCGGGTAGTAATCTGTTACCTTGAACAAGATAACTAGTATTAAGAGTTGATACTAATACATCATCATTAAATAGCTGCACTACTGCCGGACCACTGCTCTGTGTAGAGAAAAATGATTTATTCATTGTAATCTCTAAGTAAAATGATTCAGCTTGAAACCCTGACAATATTGAGCCACTTGTATAGCTTTGAGCATAGGTACTAAATGGTGAATTATCTTGATCGCATTCTTCTGGCGTTCCCAAGCAACCATCATTATTACCTCCGCCTGAACCACCACCACTACCTCCACCTGAACCACCGCCGCTACCTCCACCTGAACCGCCACCGCCATTAGATGGAGGAGGAGACTCATTTACAACGGTAATTGAAGCCGTATTTCCGTTACTATCTGTAACAGTAAAAGTTGTTGTCGTTGTTCCAGCACAAGCTGTAAGTAATAAACTAAAAACTGAAGATAATAGTAAATAGGAGATATGTTTTTTTGATATTTTCATCTGACTTTCCTTTTATAATAGCTCATCAATGAGCATTCCAAAAATCAAATCGACAGATGATTGCCGACATGATTGCCGACATGATTGCCGACAGCAATATTATTCCTATATTCTTTTTATATGTCAATCCCTTATATAAAATATTTTATTCATATCTCAAACGCATATAAACTTGCTAATGGTTATTTTTAACTACAAACTCTAATCCCTGTTTATAGCATTCGAAAGCCAATTCATGATCATTTAGTTTTTTTAGAGTATTAGCCATAATCAAGTAAGTTTCTGCAGAGGGGTTTGTTTGTAAGCTTCGTTCTAAATAAAATCTTGCTTTACCCCATAACTCTGCATTAAATGCTATTTTTCCTAATGATAAATAAGCTTCATTTGGAGGTTGCTTTGATTGTGTATACCAGTTTTCTAGAAAATTAAATTGTTGGCTAGAGTTAGTTAATTTAATTTCACCAAAAAGTTCAATAACGTTTGTAATTAATTTTTTATCTGAAGCGTTCTTTTTGAAAAAAGGTTTTATTAGTCGATCGGCCTCATCCATTTGTTCAAATTTGATTAATAGCATAATAAAATGAAGTTGATTCGATTCTTTTTTTCTTAAGTATGAAGATAGATTTTGCCAAACATCTTTTAGTTTTTCTAATTCTTTTTTTTCAGCAATTTCATTTAACAAGTTTCTAACGCTTGTATTTTCTAAAATATTTAGTTTTTCTTCATTATGAACTTTGAGTTTTTTTATAGCGGGTAAAAGCTCTACAATCGAGTTCCAATCATTTAGTCTCTGATGGGCAATGCAAAGTAATTTTATAACAAAAGGGTGATTAGGGCTCTTTATTTTTAGTTCATTTAGGGTCGCTAAAGCTTGCTCATTTTCGTAATTATCTAATTGTAATTGTGCTTGTGTAATACCGATTGCTACTCCTGCACCAGGCTCTAGTTTATGGGCGGCTCGTAAATAGGCATCGCGCCGTTCTACAGAATTTTGTCCTTCTGCTTTTTGATATTGTGCCGCCTGCGCTGCAATCAAATAATTAACYAGTTTTGTATCYGATTGYTTTGCAGCRGCAATCATYRSTTTTTCWGATTGYTSCCARCGACCTTCTGAAAAAGCTAACATWCCTTGRATMGTTTGTTTTCTWGCYTTTTTCCATTGRCGWCCRCCTTKCCAWCCTTTCATTTTTCCTGCGCTAGTTAATAAGCTTCGCAATAGAATGCCAAATAGCAAAAACAAACTCCAAATAAACAAGATAATAGCTACCGCCACCCATAAACGCATTTCATAACTGGTTTTTTCATAAGCAATAATTACAAAGCCTGGAAGATTTTTTAACCACGAGCCTCCGAGCGCACCTACTATCAGAGCAACTAAAAAAACAATTTTCCATTTCATTGTTTATTGTCCTCTTTGGATTCTAACACTTGCTCCTGAGAGGTTTTATCGATGTGGCTCGTTTTTTGTAGGTTTGTTGGATTCAAACTATTATCTAACCAATTATACAGTTGGTTTTTATTCGCTTCTTCGATAGCTTTGGAACTCTCAAGTTGGGTTGGATAACGGACATCAATTTTTTCAGAAAGTAATTCTTCTAATCGTTTTATGATCGGGACAGTTTCTGCCCCTTGTCCGAAGTATTGCACAATCCACTTAATTGCTTTTTGCAGGTTCAAACGATATAACTTTTCGTTTCCTTGCATTGCCGCTATTTGAGCTTGTTGTAATACCAATTGTATATTTCGATTAAGATTTCCTCTTTGTTGTGGAGTCATTAATGGCTGAGGGGTTTCAGTATGATCTTTTATCACGATAAATTCTTTTACGAAACGCTTATAAATTTTACTTAAATCTGCAAGGGTACTTTCATCTTGTTCGCTTTTCTCATTCTCTTCTTCGGTTTGAATTAGAGAGTTATTACTTTCTAACACTTCATCAAATTTGAAAGCTAGCAACTCTAACTTTCCTATCTGTTGATCCAGTGTATTTAGGGTTATTACAATACCAGTAATATCAGATTCTTGTATTAGACTTAAAACAGAAATATCTCTTGCTATGGCTTCTCGGATTGGTACTAAAGACTGATCGGCGATTTCAATAATTCTTTCATCCGCTGTTTTGAGTAGTTGAATAGCCGTGTTTCTATCTTTTTGTAAAGTTAGTTTTAATTCGGCAATATTTATAAAATATTCAACTTCAGCTAGCATCCAATCCTGTTTTCTTCTGCCGGATAACGATTTTATTTTTTCCTGAACAGATAATAGCTGTAACTTTAAGTCATTATTATGTTTTGCGAGTGACTGCAATCCCATTTTTAATTGATTAATCTCATTCACACTAGCGTTGTTAGTTTCAAGTACTCGGTTAACCTTGACACTTTGAGCTTGCAAGTCATTTTTAATCTTATCTTCTATCGTTTGTAATGATTGTTTTGTTTGTTGTTGCTGATAGAACATCCATGCCGAAACTGAAAATAACAGTACGATTAAAATAAAGCTAACAATAGACAACCAGCTAATTTTTTTATTCTTACTTGCCTCCATTTTTGGTGCCGGCTTTGCATTAAAAAGATTTTCTTTTTTAGTCGTTGTTTTTGATTTTTCTTTTATTGGTTTTTCTATTTTTGTATCGCTTTTTGGGTGCGACTCTTTCTTAACTGGCTCTTTCTTGGCCGGTTCATTTTTGGTTTGCTCTATTTTGGCTGTCTCTTTAACTGTTTTGTTGCTGGGATCCTTTTCTTTAGATCCTTTAAGATTATTTTCACTATTATCATCTGTCATAATTTTAACTCTTTTATACAATCAATCAATTGCTTATCAGTTGCATTTTTTGCAACGGCAATTACATTAAAGCCAAGTTTTATTGCTGATTCTTTTATTCTATCACTGCTTACGATTATTCGGCAATTTTCATTAATCTCAAGTTGTTTTAACTCGGTTGAGGCTGTTTGAGTGATGATTTGCTGGTCTGTTTGCGACATAATTTTCGCTAAATTAATAATTGCTTGAACACTCGTTATAATCCAAATCGATTTTATCTGAAGTGCTAAACGAATCCTATTTGAAAGTTTTGTATCAGGTATATTTCTTTGATAAGTACATAGCTCTACAACTTCAGCGCCTCTTTGAATTAAGGTGTCCTTCAGTTTCTCTCGGCCTCCTAGTCCTTTTACTATCAGCCATCTCTGCTGGGCAACATTACTAAGCGTCGACAGCGCCAACAATCCTTCGCTATTCATGTTCTCGGGGGTTTGTATGTCTGGTGTTTGTATAAGAACGTCACTGCAAATATTTTTTAGAACTTCAGAAGTTCGCGAGCCAATGGCATAAAGTGGTGACGTTATAAGTTGTTTCCATTCACTTTTAGAAAGTTGGTTTGCTGTATGGGTGACCGCATTAGGGCTAATAAAAATGATGCCACTAAATCGAGAACTAGCTAATGGCATTTGAGGTTTAATACTCGTGATTTTTATTAAAGGAAGATGAGATACTAAAGTAGAGTTTGAAGGCGCAAAATGTTGCTTTAAACTTGAAATAATTGAATCCGCTTGATTCAGAGGACGCGTTATCACAAAAGTTTGAGCTTGATCATTCATAAATAGTGAGCTGATCTATTAATTATCTAAAGCTGATAAAATTTCTCTCGCACCAGCATCTAATAAACGAATAGCAAGTTCGATCCCTAATTTCTCACCATCAGAAGCTAGGCCCTCAATTGAATCACGCAGAATTAAACTACCATCGATTCGCCCCACTAACGCTTCAATTTTAATTTGTTGCTGTTGTTTTTGAACGTCTGTTTGATTATCAAAAAGTGTCGCATAAACACCAATGGGTACCTGACAGCCACCTTGYAAATGATTATTGACSGCGCGYTCTGCCAAAACTCTTAAWGATGTTTSTTTATGRTTTAAWGGRGCTAATAGTGATTTAATTTYCTCGTCATCGATTCGTGTTTCTATCCCAACCGCGCCTTGACCACCGGCGGGAAGCATCCAATCCGCACTAATTTTTTGGCTAATTCTTTCTGGCATTTTCAGCCTTTCAAGACCAGCGGTTGCGAGAATGATTCCATCATAATTACCCGCATCCAATTTGCTCAATCGAGTTTGAACATTGCCTCGTAATTCTAATATTTTTAAATCCGGCCGTTTTTCCTGTAACTGACATTGTCTTCGTAAACTGCAGGTGCCAACGCTAGCACCTTGAGGTAGTTCATCGATTGATTGGTAGGTATTTGATACAAATGCATCTCGCGGATCTTCTCTTTCACAAATAACGCTAAGACCTAAGCCTTCGGGAAATTCCATTGGTACGTCTTTCATTGAATGCACAGCAATATCGGCCCGCCCTTCTAACATTGCCATTTCCAGCTCTTTGACAAAAAGCCCTTTGCCGCCAATTTTTGCGAGTGGTGTATCTAGGATCTTATCACCGCGAGTGGTCATCGGAACTAACTCTACCTTAATTCCCTGATGAAATTTTTCCAGCTCTGCTTTAACAAATTCTGCCWGCCATAATGCAAGAGGGCTTTTTCGAGTTGCAATTCGGACTATTTGAGACATTGACTAAATATACTCTTATTTTTATAGATGAGGTTTGCACAGATTTTAGCATAGGAAAGAGGTGTGTAATGGTCTAATTAACTTGGGGCTTGTGTTAAGTCTATAAATTGAAGCAGAGAATTTTTAACTACAAACTCTTTATTAATTTTTTAACGTCTGAAAGATGACGACGACTTATTTCGAGCTTCAATCCCATATCCTTCAAAGTAATATACGAGTGGCCTTCACCATCTCGATATAGACCGCTAATAAAATGCTTAGCAATTAACGCGTTTCTATGAACTCGGATAAAATTTTCTGCAAATTCGACTTGAAGCTCCTTTAAAGTATCTTCAATAATCGTTTCACCATTGATGTGCTTCACTGTGACATACTTTTGATCAGCCTGAAAATAAATAATGTCATTGATAGGGATCAGTTTAATGTTGCCGCTGATTTTAGCGCTAATATGAGATCGCGCAGGCTCTTTTTCGGCCTTAATCGCATTGAGTTGTGCTTGATTGAGACTAGACGCTTTTAAAATAGCTTCTTCTAGTTTTTGTCTTCTGACCGGCTTCAATAGATAATCAATTGCATTGACGTTAAAAGCTTCTAACGCATATTCATCATATGCGGTTGTAAATATTATTGCAGGTGCGTCATCCATTTGAGAGATATGACTAGATGCCTCTAGTCCATCCATAGCCGGCATTCTGATATCCATTAATACAACGTCGGGTTTAGATAACTGGCACGCTTCAATCGCCTGAAGCCCGTTATTTGCGGTTTTGACAGAGGATACACAATCGAATTCGGTTAGCAGTAATTTTAACCTCTGCTGGGCAAGGGGTTCATCGTCAACGACTAGAATTTTCATTAATTTAACCGYTTAAAATCAGTGATTTAGATATACTTAGGTAAGTATAAGTTAAAATTAGAATATTGGTAGGTCTTCTGTCCCAAAAAAATGCCCTCAGGTCGAATTTTTACTATTTTAAATGTAGCCCTCGCCCCTTTGCGAAGGAGGATTTATGTTTTACAGTCGAATTTAAACCTTGAGAACAAAAGACTAAATCTCCCCTCCAAAAGTAGGTCCCATGAGGGAAACCCCTCTTCGCAAAGAGGGGGGAGGGCTTTTTCTAGTTAATTTTAGCGTCTAACTCTCCAGACTCATAGCGACCGAACATAGTTTCTAAGGATATCACTTTAATCTTATCGGCTTGACCTGCAGTACCAAAAGCTTCATAACGAGCAATACATATATCCGTCATCGCTTCGGTTGATGCTTGAAGAAATTTGCGCGGATCAAAGTTTGATTTATTTTCAGCTAAATGCCTTCTGACAGCTCCTGTCGATGCTAAACGTAAATCCGTATCAATATTTACTTTTCTTACACCATGTTTAATGCCTTCACAAATTTCTTCGACTGGAACACCGTATGTTTCTGGCATTTCACCGCCAAACTCATTGATAACCTTTAACCATTCTTGAGGGACTGATGAAGAACCATGCATCACTAGGTGAGTATTTGGGATTCTTTTATTGATTGCCTTTACTTGGCTAATCGCTAAAATATCACCGGTTGGTGGTCGGCTAAACTTATAAGCACCATGTGATGTTCCAATCGCAATAGCTAAGGCATCAACTTGAGTTTTGGCCACAAAATCTGCAGCCTCTTCTGGATCCGTTAGCATTTGATCCATAGTTAAAACGCCCTCAGCACCAATACCATCTTCTTCGCCGGCTTCACCTGTTTCCAGAGAACCCAAGCATCCTAATTCACCTTCAACAGACACGCCACACGCATGCGCCATGGCAACGGTCTGTTTAGTCACATCAACGTTATATTCATAACTAGCAGGTGTTTTACCATTGGTTTTTAAAGAGCCATCCATCATCACCGATGAAAAACCTAGTTGAATGGAGCGTTGGCAAACAGAAGGGCTAGTACCATGATCCTGGTGCATCACCACAGGAAGATGCGGAAACTCTTCTATAGCGGCTAGAATTAAATGACGAAGAAAAGGAGCGCCTGCATAGGCTCTAGCTCCAGCAGAACCCTGTAAAATCACCGGACTGTTGGTTTTATCTGCCGCAATCATAATTGCTCGCACCTGCTCTAAATTGTTGACGTTAAATGCCGGTACGCCGTATTGATACTCTGCTGCGTGATCTAGTAACTGTCGCATTGAAATTAATGCCATTTTGATTTCTCCATTAAAAACATTCTAAAATTATTACCACAGAGGACACAGAGTTAAAACATATTGTCTTTTACTCTGTGTCCTCTGTGGTGAAAAGTGTTTTGTCTATTAGTCTTTTATTGCTCGTTGCTCTAATATTTCGACAGCAGGTAATTTTTTTCCTTCTAAGAATTCTAAAAATGCACCACCACCTGTTGATATGTAGGATATTTGATCGGTAATACCAAACTTATCGACTGCCGCTAAAGTATCTCCGCCACCTGCGATTGAGAAAGCATTACTATTGGCGATTGCTCTTGCAATTTTTTCCGTACCTTTTGAAAATTGTTCAAATTCAAAAACTCCAACCGGGCCATTCCAAACGATGGTTCCCGCATTTGCTATAATTTCACATAAATAATCGGCGGTTTTTGGGCCAATATCAAAAATCATATCGTCTTCACTAACCGATTCTACATTTTTTATTTCCGCAGGTGTTGCTTCTGAAAATTCTTTTCCTGTAACAACATCAATCGTTTTTGGAATTTCACCATTTCTTTTTATTGCAGCTTCAGATAATTTTTTTGCATCCTCGAGCAAATCCATTTCAACAAGTGATTTACCAACTTGATGGCCTTCTGATGCGATAAAAGTATTAGCAATTCCGCCACCAACAATTAATTGATCAACGATCCCAGATAAAGATTCTAAAACAGTTAACTTGGTTGAAACTTTTGAGCCACCGACAATTGCCACCATCGGTCTAGCTGGATTATCAAGTGCTTTACCAAGTGCCTCTAACTCACCCGAAAGCAATGGACCGGCACAAGCAATTGGAGCATATTTTGCAACGCCGTGAGTCGAAGCCTGCGCTCTGTGGGCAGTACCAAATGCATCCATTACGAACACATCGCAAAGACTCGCATAAGCTTTTGATAAAGAATCATCATTCGCTTTTTCGCCCTTATTACATCGGATGTTTTCAAAAACAACCACCGCATTTTCTTTTGCATCTACACCGTTTAGATAATCAGATTCAAGCGTGACGGGAACATCTAATACGTTATCAAGATATTCAACTATAGCGATTAAGGAATCATCTTGAGAAAATTTGCCTTCAGCCGGTCGGCCTAGGTGCGACATTACCATCACTTTAGCGCCCATTTTGAGCGCTAATTTAATCGTCGGAATAGCGGCCTTAATTCGAGCATCAGAGGTGATCTTTCCATCTTTAAAAGGCACATTAAGATCTTCTCGAATTAAAACTCTTTTTCCTTTCAAATCTAAATCTGACATTTTTAAAACAGACATTGTTTTTCCTTTTTATAACTTACACAATTCTTAAATAGTCATTCAGGTTGCAGTAAAAACTAGCTAGTTCAAGGCAGAAAATGTGAGCTCACTACTGTGAGTGAATATTTTCTAACGCCGAAATAGTTAGTTTTTAATGTGAGATGGATGACTATTTTGCGTTCATCATTGCTAGTGCTACATCAATCATTCTGCAACTAAATCCCCATTCATTATCGTACCAAATAATGACTTTAACCAAATCGTCATGCACTCTAGTTTGTGTCGAATCAAATGTAGAAGACACTGGGCTATGATTAAAATCAATTGAAACAAGCGGTTCATCGTTATAAGCAACAACAATACCATCGGCAGCTTCCTTTACGATTGCATTCACTTCTTCAACCGTTGTGTGTCTTGCCGCATCAAAAGTCAAATCAACGACTGAAACATTCGCTACTGGAACTCTTAACGCAAAACCATGCATTTTCCCTAATAAATCGGGAATAACTAATCCAACAGCTTTAGCCGCACCAGTTTTTGTCGGAATAATCGAAGTAGCCGCTCCGCGCGAACGATGAAGATCTTTATGTTGATTATCAATTAACATTTGATCGTTTGTGTAAGCATGAATGGTATTAATTAAACCTTTTCTGATACCAATTTTTTCATGTAAAATTTTTGCAATCGGCGCAAGACAATTGGTAGTACAAGAAGCGTTTGAAATAATTCTATGTTCTGGTTTAATAATATCGTCGTTGACACCAAAAACAATTGTTGCATCAATATCGGGATCACCCGGCGCTGAAATTAATACTTTTTTAGCACCGCCTATAAAATGTTTAGAACAACTTTCACGATCTTTAAATTGTCCGGTACATTCAAGAACGATATCCACATCATGATCGCTCCATTTTAATTTAGCCGGGTCACGATCAGATAACATCGCAATTTTATCGCCATTGATATAGATGTTTTCTTCATCAGATGTCACATCCGCTTCAAATCGTCCATGAGTTGAATCGTATTTGGTTAAATGAACATTGGTTGCAATTGGATGAGACGAGTTGATTGCGACCACTTTAATCTCGTCTTCTCGATTATATTCATAGATTGCTCTAAGCACCATTCGCCCAATTCGACCATATCCATTAATTGCTACTTTTACTGTCATGACTTTATTTCCTAATATCTGATAAATATTTAATAGTATCTCTATCTTTTTGTAGGTTGGGTAGAAGAACGAAACCCAACAACTTTGTTACACGAAATCATAAAACGTTGGGTTTCGCTGCGCTCTACCCAACCTACTTCGAATCTATTAACTCAAAAGAGATTTCGCTTTCGCAACAATATTTTCAACTGTGAAACCAAATTCCTTAAACAACAAATTAGCTGGAGCAGACTCGCCAAAACGATCCATAGAAATAACGATGCCATCAAGCCCAACATATTTATACCAAAGGTCACCAGTCGCGGCTTCAATTGCCATGCGTTTTCCAGTCGATGGCAAAACACTGGCTTTATATTCAGCCGATTGTTGATCAAATACATCACAACAAGGCATAGAAACGACTCTAACATTTTTCCCCGCTAACTCTTTAGCCGCATTAACCGCTAAATCAACTTCCGAACCCGTTGCGATAATTGTTAAATCGGCGTCACCATCACATTCAACTAAAACATAACCACCTTTTTCAATATTGGCAATTTGTTGATCGTCTTTAGCTTGAGTGGGTAATCCTTGTCTTGTAAGAATTAATGCGGTCGGGCCGGTTGTATTTTCAATCGCCATTTTCCAAGCGACGGCTGTTTCTGTAGCATCACATGGTCGCCAGTTGTTCAAGTTAGGTGTGGAACGCATAGATGCTAATTGCTCTACAGGCTGATGAGTTGGGCCATCTTCGCCTAAACCGATTGAGTCATGGGTGAAAACATAAATAGCCTGTTTTTTCATTAACGCAGCCATACGAATTGCGTTTCTGGCATATTCCATAAACATTAAGAATGTTCCGCCAAAGGGCATAAATCCGCCATGTAATTGAATACCATTCATAATGGCACACATTCCAAACTCTCTAACACCGTAGTTAATATAGTTACCGCTTGCATCATCTGCTGTGATGGTTTTTGATTCATTCCAACGCGTTAGGTTAGAGCCAGCTAAATCTGCAGAGCCACCGATGAATTCCGGCATAACCCCTGAATAAGCTTGGATCGCATTTTGTGACGCTTTTCGAGTGGCAATTCCTGATGCTTCTTTTTGAGTTTTAGCAATAAACGCCTTTGTAACGGCAGAGAAATCATTATGTAAACGGCCGACGTTTCGACGGTTAAATTCCGAGGCAAGCTCTGGATATTTATCAGTATAAGCCACAAATTGATCGTTCCAATCACTTTCTAATTGTTGACCTTTTTCTCGTGCATCCCAAGCTGACTTAATGTCTTCTGGGATCTCAAACGGTGCATGTGGCCAATTAAGTTTTTCTCTTACCAGTGCAATCTCATCATCGCCTAATGGCGCACCATGGCAATCTTCTTTTCCACCTTTGTTTGGTGAGCCAAATCCGATGGTCGTTTTACAACAGACCAAAGTGGGTCTGTTAGTTTCTGCGTGCGCTTCTTTCACCGCTTTATCTAAGGCGTCAGAATCATGTCCATCTACGTCAGCAATCACGTGCCAGCCATATGCCCTAAAACGTGCAACGGTATCATCAGTAAACCAACCTTCAACTTCACCATCAATCGATATGCCATTGTCATCATAAAATACATTTAATTTGCCTAAGCCCATGGTTCCCGCTAATGAGCAAACTTCATGCGAAATACCTTCCATTAAACAACCATCACCGACAAACGCATAAGTATTATGATCAACAATATCAAAACCAGGTTGATTAAATTGAGCGCCAAGCGTCTTTTCTGCCATTGCCATACCAATCGCATTAGCAAGTCCTTGCCCTAAAGGACCAGTAGTTGTTTCAATTCCCGCGGTATACCCATATTCAGGATGACCCGGCGTTTTTGAATGCAATTGACGGAAATTTTTAAGATCATCAATGGATAAATCATATCCGGTTAAATGAAGTAAAGAATATATGAGCATCGAACCATGCCCATTGGATAATACAAATCGATCTCGATTAACCCATTCTGGATTGTTGGGATTGTGGCGGAGATTTTCGCCCCAAACAGTTTGTGCTATATCGGCCATACCCATTGGTGCTCCTGGGTGACCAGAGTTGGCTTTTTGTACTGCATCCATGCTCAACGCACGTATTGCGTTGGCTAATTCAAATCGAGATGACATAAATACTCCTTAAATAAGATTTTAAACTAATTAAAAGTAGCTCAAGTTATTCTACAGGCTGTATTTTGAAAGGCGCGTATTTTCTCAAAACACAGCGATCGACGCAATCACTTTACTATAAACGGTCATATTTTACACAATTACATTAGATCTTGTTAATATAATTACTTACATATTTTTTTATGTTATGTATAAGTAATACCTTATTTATGGTGCTATTTCACGCTTGGCATCATCAACGCCCAAGCACTCATACCACCTTGTAGGCTGTAACTTTCAAAGCCAAAACTAGCAACCGTCTGAGAAGCTGGTTGACTTGAATTTCCGTGATAACAACACACAATTATCGGTGTGTCCTTATCGGCAGACTCAATAAATGCTTGAAAATTATCATTATCAATGCGAGTGGCGCCTTCGATATGCCCTTGCGCAAAGCTACTGGCATCTCTGATGTCAATAACAATAGCACTACTTTCTCTAATTAGCTGATCTGCTTGCTGTGGCGTAACCTGGTTAATCATTTATTTTTATTTCTCGTTGATGATTTTTAACATTGCTAACTCAATATTCTTCTCTAAACTCTCTTTTTACAAAGCTATTTTTGCAAGCCCTGTCTTTACAAACCCTCTTTTTACAAACAACAAGTCCCACATCCCATGCCCCAACCTTTCACCGCGTTTTTGAAATTTAGTACTCGGTCGATCGTCGGGTTTAGGAACATAGTCATTGGTTTCCGAGCAATTGTTCCAAGCGGGCGTTGTTTTATTATCGTCGTGGATTTTGACGCACTCTAGCATCACTTTTAACATAGTTTTTGCGTAGTCTTGCCAGTCAGTCGCCATATGAAATTGACCTGACTCTTTAAGTTTACTAAATAAGCGCATCACAAAGTCTACTTGAACAATACGTCTTTTATGATGTTTACGTTTATGCCATGGATCGGGAAAAAATAGTTGGATCAGGCTTAAAGAATCATCGGCCACCATATGCTCTAAAACCTCGACCGCATCGTGGGACATTACCCTAATATTAGTAATACCTTGCTCTTGTACCCGCAAAAGTAACGCTCCAACTCCGGGTTTATGAACTTCTATGCCGATATAGTTCCGATCAGGATACAAACTGGCTTGTTCCGCTAAAGAACCCCCCATACCAAAGCCTATTTCAAGGCAAACAGGATTATCATTGCCAAAAAGCGATTTAAAATCTAAAATTTCTTTTTTATAGTCCAAACCATACTTTGGCATCATTGCTTCATAGGCAAGCTTTTGGCCAAGCGTCATTCGACCTTCACGCTTYWCAAAGCTCTTAATTTTTCTATGTAATTCAGACATGAATAGTCAATCGATGGAAAATTTGGACGCGAATTATAGCAAAAAAAGTTTGATCATTTTCATAAAGATGATAGTTTTGGTATTGATATAATCAAAAAATGATGAGAAAACAGTTAATCCATGTTTCCAGAAATTCCAAATTATCATGCCYTRGCGGTTTTRTTATTAACCGGTGTGGCACTTTATTTATTTAGACGAGAAGACATTCTATTAGAATCAAGCTGTYTAGGTGTKCTRATCCTGCTAGCCGTCGGYTTTGARMTTGCWCCWTTTACYGACGYTTCRGGCGAACATYTKGAAGCCATTGAGTTTTTCTTTGGATTTGGCCATGAGGCWYTAATTGCSGTTTGCGCRTTRATGATTGCGGGGCAAGGGTTAGTTAGAACAGGGGCRTTAGAACCWGTCGGACGAMTGCTCGGAAAACTGTGGAAAATAAGCCCTACTTTTTCTCTGTTAGTGACTCTGATTGTTTCAGGYGCCCTCTCAGCRTTTATGAACAACACRCCGATYGTWGTTTTGATGTTGCCYATTCTTGTTAGCGTTTCSGTTAGAACCAAAACCTCTTCTTCTGGTTTACTCATGCCWATGGGCTTTGCCACKTTAGTGGGCGGTATGTCTACCACYGTGGGTACYTCAACTAATCTCTTGGTTGTTTCTGTWGCKGCGGAACATGGAATGGCCAGAATGGGGCTATTTGATTTTGCAGTACCGGCATTGGTCGCAGCTAGCGTAGCGATTATTTATCTTTGGCTATTTGCACCTAAAATGTTGCCTGACCGCCAATCAGCTTTAGAAAGAGAAGCACCAAGAATTTTCACCGCCCACCTTACAATAGAAGAAGGTGGATTTGCAGACGGTAAAACCCTAGCTGATCTCATCGATCATTCGGATGGTCTTTTAAAAGTTGAACGAATACAGCGAGCAGGCAACAAAAGCGATATCCGTATTGTTCCTATGCCCGATGTAATATTGAAAGCTGGCGACAAAGTTCGAGTTTCTGATACCGCTGATAACTTGTTAGATTTTGAAAAAATTCTTGGTGCAAAACTTTTTGAAGGTAAACAACAAATTGATGCCGAACATCCATTAACCGCAGAAGATCAACAATTGGTAGAAGTGATAGTCGCTCCAGGCTCTCCGCTAGCTGGCTCAACTTTAAAAAATGTAAGGTTTGTTGATCAATATCAACTGGTCGCCGTCGCACTTCACAGAGAAGGCAAAGAAATCGACCTTTTCAAAAAATTGGGCGGAGTTTCATTACACGTCGGTGATATTCTTTTAGTACAGGGTGCCAGAGAAAAAATCGCAGAAATGAAAAAGAAAGGCAATTTTTTAATTTTAGATGCTACCACTGATTTACCGCATACCAGTAAAGCACCCGTCGCGCTCACTATTATGTTAGGTATTGTTGGCGTTGCAGCCGTTGGTCTTTTACCTATCGCGATTAGCGCATTAGTCGGTGTATTACTTTTATTAGTGACTAAATGCATTGATTGGGGAGATGCCAGCCGAGCATTAAGCACCCAAGTTATATTGATTGTTGTTGCAAGCTTAGCGCTTGGAGAAGCTCTAGTAAAAACCGGAGGTGCTGACTATTTAGCCGAAGTCTTTTTATACTCCACCGACGGGTGGCACCCTGCCTTTATTCTGAGCGGATTGATGCTGTTATTAGCGATATTAACCAATATCGTTTCAAATAACGCGGCCGCAGTAATAGGAACACCCATAGCCATTAGTGTAGCGGCACAGTTAGGACTGCCTCCTGAGCCATTTGTTATTGCGGTTTTATTTGGTGCAAACTTTAGTTATGCGACACCTATGGCCTACAAGACTAATTTATTAGTTATGAATGCGGGTGGTTATCATTTTTCTGATTTTCTTAAAATTGGAATACCGCTAGTTTTGATAATGTGGATCACGCTTTCGCTATTTATTCCTTATTATTACGATATTATTTAGCATAATAGTCTGTTGATTACCTCTAAAACATTTGCAAAGAAAATGCTGGGTTTTTATGATCTTCAAGGTCGTAAGGATTTGCCTTGGCAACTCAATAAAACAGACTACTCCGTTTGGGTTTCTGAGATTATGCTTCAGCAAACTCAAGTTAAGACCGTAATCCCTTACTATTTAAGATTTATGCAGTCTTTTAAGTCAGTAGAAGCACTTGCTGATGCCCATATTGACGATGTTTTAAAACATTGGGAGGGACTTGGTTATTACTCGAGAGCAAGGAATTTACATGCCTGTGCAAAGCAAGTTGTCACACAATTTAACTCTAGATTCCCCCAAACGCTGACGGAAATTATCTCTCTCCCTGGAATTGGCGAATCAACCGGTGGAGCGATATTATCCTTAGCCTACCGTTTACCCGAAGCGATATTAGACGGTAATGTAAAACGCGTTTTAGCGAGAGTGTTCTTGGTTGATGGTTGGTATGGCAACGCCAAAGTGAGCCAAGAGTTATGGAAAATTTCTCGTAAATACACGCCGAATAAACGCACAGGTGATTTTAATCAAGCGATGATGGATTTAGGTGCCGGGATCTGTAATCGCTCAAATCCCCAATGCGAAATATGCCCTCTAACTAAGCATTGTGAAGCTAAGCAAAAGAATTTAACAAAGGAGTATCCTCACCGGAAACAAAAAAAAGCAATCCCAATGAAAGAAGTGACTATGTTACTCGATGCTAAGGGCAGTAAAATTTTACTTCATAAACGACCACCGAGCGGTATTTGGGGTGGACTTTGGAGCCTCCCCGAGCAAACAAATTTGAGCCACCAATCAAATCAAAAGTCGATTAAAATAACCGGACAATTTAAGCACACCTTTAGTCATTACCACCTTAAAGCCACGGTTATTTCACCCAGTAAAAACCAACAAAAAAACTATCAAATAGAAGATAATAGCGAATTAGCATGGCATAATGTTAATGAGCTAACCAAGCTTGCACTACCCACACCCATTAAGAAGTTTCTCTACAAACACTTTGCGATTAAAGAAGAACGATTATGATTTTTTGCCAAAAATTACAAAAAGAAGCCGCGCCCATGGGCTTCGCTCCCATTCCTGGCGAGTTGGGGCAACGCATCATCAAGAATATATCCAACGAAGCATGGCTACTTTGGATGAAGCATCAAACTATGCTAATCAACGAGAAACACTTAAGCCTAGCGGACGCCGAAGCTAGAACTTATCTAAAAGCAGAGATGGAAAAGTTTTTATTTGGTGGTGATTACGATGAAATCGAGGGTTATGTTCCCGAGTAAAACCAATAAACCGTCATTGCGATGAGGTACGAAGAAGCAATCTCTTGAATATCACACAAAAAACTTCCAAATATCCAAATACGGTCTTGACATTAAATCCCGATCCTAGTTTAATAGCGCGCTCTTGAGGGGACTGGGATTAAACACAGTTTCTTAAGACACTTCAAAACCAGTGGCCTGGTAGCTCAGTCGGTAGAGCAGAGGACTGAAAATCCTTGTGTCAACAGTTCAATTCTGTTCCGGGCCACCATTATTCTTCTTGTTTATCAAGAGCTTAGAGAGGGTTAGTTGCTTAACAGGCACTGACCCTTTTTTGTTGGGGTAACGCTGGGGTAACAAATTAATTAGGCTGAAATAATTCTATTTATTTTTTTGATGCTAAGATTTTTGTGCATATCAGCATTTAATTATCCATTAAGTCGCTCAACCTTTTGAATTCTCACATACATAGTAGAATCATTTTTTCTCATCTCAATATTAAACAGTCCGATTGTTTTAATAATTTCGCCGAGCTTTTTGTATCCGTAATTAATTGTAAACGTCTTGGCAAAGACACCTAGCGCCCAAATCTAACCTCACTAAACTGGCACTCCGCATAAAAAAGGAGAGTCAGAAATGAAAAATCGAACA
>NVTT01000041.1 GCA_002401655.1 Gammaproteobacteria bacterium
AGATGATAGTGTTCGTGAAGGCGATATGACGCCTATCTTTGAAGCCATTATTAAACATGTTGAAGCGCCTCAAGTTGAAGTGGATGGACCGACTCAAATGCAAGTTATTTCACTTGATTATTCAAGTTATGTGGGCGCTATTGCCGTTGGTCGTGTTAATCGTGGAACTATCAGAAAAAATCAGCAGTTAATCAGTATTAACGCAGAAGGCAAAACACGAAAAGTTAAAGTGGGTCAAGTATTAGGCTATATGGGCTTAGAAAGAACTGAAATTGAAGAAGCGAGAGCGGGTGATATTATTGCGATTACTGGTATTGGCGAACCAAAAATCTCTGATACTTTATGTGATCCAGACCATGTTGAAGCATTAACTCCTTTAACCGTTGATGAACCTACTGTGACTATGACTTTTCAGGTGAATACTTCGCCATTTGTTGGTCAAGAAGGTAAGTTATTAACTTCACGTCAAATACATGACCGTCTTCAAAAAGAATTAATTCATAACGTTGCTTTACGTGTTGTGCAATTAGATGATTCCGATAAATTTAAAGTATCAGGTCGAGGTGAATTACATTTATCTGTATTAATTGAAACCATGCGCCGTGAAGGTTTTGAAATGGCGGTTTCTCGCCCAGAAGTCATCATGAAAGAAGTTGATGGGGTAATGTGCGAACCTTGGGAAAATGTCACGATTGATGTTGAAGAAGCGCATCAAGGCACTATTATGGAGACTTTAGGCGAGCGTAAAGCAGAAATGCGTAACATGCAATTAGATGGCGCTGGTCGTGTTCGACTTGATTTTTTCATGCCATCTCGTGGCTTGATAGGCTTTCAAACTGAGTTTATGACAGCTACCTCAGGTACCGGTTTAATTTACCATACCTTTGATTCATATGCGCCAGCGGTTAAAGGTGCTGTAGCGCAACGTCGTAATGGCGTCATAATTGCTAATTGTGGCGGTAAAGCGGTTGCTTATGCACTTTGGAATTTCCAAGACAAAGGTCGTTTATTTATTGGTCACGGTGTTGAAGTGTATGAAGGTATGGTTATTGGTAGCCATAATCGTGATAATGATTTAACCGTTAATACGATTAAAGGCAAACAGCTGACTAACGTTCGTGCATCAGGTACTGATGAAGCAACTGTATTATCACCACACATTACTATGAGCTTAGAGCAAAGTCTTGAATTTATTGATGATGATGAGTTGGTTGAAGTCACGCCAAAAAGTATCAGAATTCGTAAGAAATTTTTGACTGAAAGTGAAAGAAGACGAGCTTCTAGGCAACCTAAAGATAAAAAGTAATCCGTCTTTTTCGATTCGCCATTTTAAAAACTTAAAAAAGCCCTCTTAGAGGGCTTTTTTAGGTCTATACTTTTCCTATTAGTAAAAATTAAACCAATATCAATCTAGGTTGATTTTGGCTTAACTACCAGGAAAAGAATTATGTCTGAAAAAAGAACGTTTACAAGAATCGCTACGATCGAACAAGTACATGTGGATATTCTAAAAGCATCCAATGAAAAAGTTGACGATAAAATCAGGTATGAAGGTGTATTAAAAGACGTCTCGAGCAATGGCATTCGATTACATGGTAAACATCGATTAGAAAAAGATGCTCAATTAGATTTGTTAGTTGAGTTTGAATCTAATCACAGTCAATATCAATTGACTGCTAACGTAATGTGGGTGACTGAAACAACTGAAAATGAGTTTATCGCTGGTTTAGAGTTAGATGGTGACAAAACAACCGATTTAGAATCTTGGCAAAAACGTTTTACTTGAGATTAGAGGTTACATTTTTTAGAAGGTGTTACCCTTGCTTATCTAGCATTAACTGTCTCATTTGATTTTCAGTCAACGGATCGGAGTAAAGGTAGCCTTGCCCTAATTGGCATTTGTGCTTTACTAAGAATGTTTCTTGATTTTTATTTTCTATTCCACTCGCAATGCTTTTAATCCCTAACTGATTAACCACGTCAATCATACTTTCAAGTAATATCTCACTAAACCGATGGTTACCTATCTTTCGTATTAAGGCTTTATCAAAACGAATTGCCGAAAAATTAAATGCCTGAATTTTTTGTAAAGGAGCATTGTTTTTTGCAAATTCTGAAAGCATTAGCGCAATCCCTAAATCTTCTAATCGATTAAGACTTTTTGACAATTGAACTGCGTCGTTATTTAAACATTCTTCATTAATTGAAATGATAATGTCGGCCGGATTAATGTCATTATCGACTAGAGATTTTGCGATAAAATCCAAATTTTCATTAGGTAATAARTACTGACTTGAAAGGTTTAAATTAAGGTTAATTTGTAACTCTTCTTGGTTCCAACGATGCAAACTTGTCATCGTATTGGCAATCATCCAGTTAGTAATTTTAGTCAGCATTCCAATTTTTGATGCAATGAGAAAAATTTGTGCGGGATAAATAACTTTATCTTTACTCATATGCCAACGAAAACTAACTTCCGCATCAATCATGACATGACTTTCAATACTAACGATTGGTTGAAAAACTAAAAACAATTCGTTTTTAGTAATAGCTTGAGAAAGTTTTCTTTCCATTTCATTTCGTTCGATTGCTCGCTTATTTCGGCTTTCTTGAAAATAACTAAAAGGGATACCTTTTTGTAAACTAGAATTCTGTAGATCTGCTTTTTCTAAGGCTAGTTGTGCTTTAGACACTAACCCGCTCCAATTGTCGGAATCATCTGGAAATTTTGAAATACCCGCTTGAACTGAAAGATGAAAATTTATTTCATCTAATTGAAAAGGCTTTAGTGTTTCCGCAATCAATTGATTAATGGTTGTGATGGTTTCCTCGTCCCCTAGCTTGTGATTTAAAATGATTATAAATTGAGCCTCATCAAATCGAGCCAGCACATCATCTCCCTCAATATAGGGTGATATGCGGGTACTTAAAAGTCTAAACAAATCAGCTAAAGAATTATTATGTAGCTGCTTTTTTAGCTGAGAAAAATGGTCAACGCTCAATAAAATGAGTGAAAAGCTTGTTTGATTTTTATCACTTCGACTAATGATCTCTCTTAGCCGATCAAAGGCTAGTACTTTATTGGGCAATCCTGTCACTTGATCGTAAAATCGATTGTCAAAGTCTTTAGAGTTCGTCGTTTTAGATTCGCTAATTTCACTCATTACKACTACGTAACCGTYATCTTGMCCRTCTTTAGTGATCAAGTTRATTYTAATRTCTACTGRAAAACTTGAWGYRTTTCTGCGCGGAACAGAACTCTCACCTTTCCAGYGTTTATTTTGTATRACTTTCTTTTTRATRTTRTTGGTTTCTGTTGAYGTAAATCTAGAAAATGCGATWTCAACCATAYTTCKACCAATCAWTTTYTCGCAMAYAAAYCCKGTYGAAATTTCATAGGCTTGATTGACCGCWATTACGRTTAAATCWTTGTCTAAAATAAAAACAATATCTWGWGTGCTTTCAAATGCATAACTAAATGARTTTAATCGTTCTTCYATTTTTTTTTGTTTATCRAYATTWACCCATATACCAGAASCTTTAAGTGGCSTACCATCYGAATGGTAGTGAGTTATTTTTCCGTGAATATAATTCCAAATAAGTTCTCCGTGAAAATAAACACGGTAGGTTTCTGAGATGGTAGATGTTTTTCCATTCAAAAAATCTAGCCAAATTGTTTTTATATTATCTAAATCCTTTTTATGGATATAGTCAAAATACCTCTTTAGACTTAACCCCATTGGAGACAACGACTCCTGAAAGACAATTAGTTTAGTTGGTGTGTCTTGGGAAATGTTTAATTCCCATATTCCTCGTTCTTTGTCTAGCAACGCGTTTCCTAAACGTTTCTCACCTTCAGCTAATAACATTAATTTTTGCTTGTTGTTACTATTTTTGCGTAATAGATAAGTGACTATAAAAATAAATAGAGCTATCATTATTACAAAAATCAACAAATTGATTTTTTTATCAAGTATTAAGTCATCTTTGACGATGAGTTCAAGTTGTATTGTCTCCGATTCTTCAAGATAATGTTTAGAGCGCGCTTTGATATGTAATGAATATCGTCCAGGTTTCAGGTTGTTAATTGAAATTTCTGCGCGTTGAGTCTTTTGTTTTGATACGTTTTCAATTATCTTGTTTTTTTCAATGCTCTCAAGCCAATATTCAAACTCCCAGTTTTTAGTTTTTCTAAAATCTAAAATAGTCATTTGGATCGAAAGCAAAGTGTTTTTTGAAAACGTTATTCCGGGCGTGGTATTACTGGGGAATGTTAATGTTTCTATTTTCCTTTTATGGGTTAAGGTGATCTGTGTAATTCTTGGAGTTTGTAATTTTTTGTTTAATGAGCCAATAATTTCGGGGTTGATAATGGTTAAACCGTTAGGCGTCCCATAAAACAGGCGATCATTTGCTAAAAGAGAAGCGCCTTCATTAAATTCATTATTAGGCAATCCAAAACTTGAATCGTAAACCGAGTGTGTCAAGTCTTCTGGTTGAATCCGAACGAGCCCCGTATTAGTACTTGCCCAAATAAAATGATGGCTCATTTCTAATGAGTAAACAGAATTATCAGGAAAGCCACTGGCTTTATTTAGGTGGGTGATCTTATCTTTATTAAATGCGGGTTCATTCAATTTATTTTCAGAAAATAATGCGTTGAGCGTATTTTTTTCGATGATATAAATTCCGTCGCCATTAAATGAAAGCCATAATTGGTTGTTGATATACAAGACGTCCGTTAATGAATAAAATTGACCTTTTTCATTACGTCTAGAGGGCAATAGTGATTTTGTTAACCCAGTCGTCTGAGAGTAAACTAAAACACCAGTTTCAGTCGCAGTTATAATATGTCCGTTAAGTTGGGTAACATAGCGAGTCATCTCTTTGTTGTTTCTAATGCTTAATAATTTTTCGTAAGTAAATTTATTTAAATGAACATTAAATTTTAAAGTTCCAATATTGGTACCTAGCCATAAAGTATTATTTGTAATGGATGTTAAAGTGAAAATAATAAATTTATCATCTTGTTTTAACCATTTAGGTCTAAAGTGCTTGTGTTGCTTTGTTTTTATGTTGATCTGGCTAAGATCATTTGCCGTAGCAAGCCATAAAGTATTGCCATGCTGAATAAGGTCATATATTTTTGCTTGTTTTTCTAAGACTTTAGGTACTGAGAAATCAAAAGGTGAGCTTATTTTTAATGTTTTGGCATCTATATAATTTAATCCTTTGTCTGTACCTACCCAATAATTACCTTTTGTATCTTGATCGATACTCCAGACCTCGTTACTGTTTAAACGGAGATTTTCATCTGATGCTCTACTGTTAAATACGGTAAAACTGCGACTTTTGGTGTCCCAAATATATGCTCCTCTATTATGCGTTCCGATCCAGAGAAGACCTTGAGAGTCCAAAAAAAGATTTCTAATATGATAGCTGGCGGCATTAAGTAAAACATCGTTTAATGAAAATAATTTTAAGATTTGACTGTTTTTCGAACTATAGCTAAATAGACTATCTTCCGTTGCATAGAAAATTTCATTTTGGTTAAATTTTTCTGACAATATAAAGTCAGTGATAAAAGTATTACTGATTGTTTTGATAGGACTGTCGATTTGAGCGGGGTTTAATTTTTCAAAATTGTCGATATTAGCAATGTCTAATTGGTAGAAGGTTTCATTGGTTGTGAAAAATATTGAGTCTTCAGTTAGAGACTTTATTCGATAAATTGCTGAGTTATCCACTTCGCTACCAGTTACGACTCTTGTTAATCGTTGGTTATCAAGTCCAAAAATATAAATGCCTTGGCTAGTACCAAGCCATACTTTGTTTTTATCTTTATAATAGGAAAGTAAATTAAATTGTTTTCTTTGAAAAATATCCATCGATTTTGGTTGGCTAATTTCCTTATTTTTGATGCTATACCGATAGAGGCCATTCCAGGTGATCACCCAGCTTGTGCCTTTTGAATTAGCACTTTTATAATTTGTACCGTTAGAATTAGAAATATTTAGAACCTCAAAGCTACCGACTATTCGATTGGCATTTTTTTGCTGTCCTGCCGAGGATGGAAATTTCGACATTAGAATTTCATTGTGATTTTCATCAAAAATTGACAGACCGTTTTCGGTAGCGATCCAGAAATTGTTTGCACTATCTTGACTGATTTGAGTAATCGACTTATGTGGAAGGGCTGATTGTGCCCCGATGAGCTCTTTTATTCGATGTCCGTCATACCGGTTGATCCCTAGCTCAGTTGCCAGCCATATAAAACCTTGATTGTCTTCATATATTTGATTAATGGTATTTTCACTTAACCCATCTTCAGGCGACAGCTGTTTTAGACTGGTAATTTGGATTGTAGACAAAAGTTCTGATTGGCTATTGGAATAAGCGTTAGGTATTAAGATGATACTTAGAAGGGATAAAATGTAGAACTTTATAGGGTTAAAGCTTAGACTTAGCAACCATAGGAGCCGTTGAGTAAAGATTATGAGAGGTACGGTTATTGGAATCATATTGCATTAATATACCATATGAGATGGCTGTTAGATTAACCTATTCTCTATTTTCAATTAATTCCAAATATAATTGATAATATCGCTTGTTTTAATCACTACCTTTAGATAGAATGCCGTCCACGTTGATGCGGGGTGGAGCAGTCTGGTAGCTCGTCGGGCTCATAACCCGAAGGTCGTTGGTTCGAATCCGGCCCCCGCTACCAATTGAATTGATATCTTTTAAGATGTAAAAGTTTTAGAGAGATTAATTAAAAGTTTATTTTTTCAGGCGAAATAAACGAACATAAAGGTTTATATAGAAGCGAGATGTTTTAACTTTTATTGAACTCCAGCAGTATTTGGAATGGGCCTTTTGGCCCATTTGTCGTTTCTAAAGCTTGCCTTTGGTGACGTACTAGGTTAACTGAGTTAAAACATGACAAAAACTGAACAATTATCCGAAATGCTTAAACCAGCAGCCGAAGCTTTAGGTTATGAGTTTTTGGGGATAGAGTATGTTGGGCAAGGTATTCATTCGGTATTACGGATCTATATTGATCATGAAAATGGCATTGGTGTCGAGGATTGTAGTAAAGTAAGTCATCAAGTGAGTGGTATCTTAGAAGTGGAAGATCCGATCACTAGCCAATTCACGTTAGAAGTTTCATCGCCAGGATTAGACAGGCCATTATTTAGCTTGCCTCACTTTGTAAAAGTCGTTGGCGAAACGGTTAGTCTTAAATGTCATATTGGTGTTGATGGACGTCGTAAATTTAAAGGTAAGATGATTGAAGTTTCGGAGCAAATATTGATTATAGAAGTTGATGGCCAACTTTATGAGTTAGATTTTCGAGATGTAGATAAGGCTCATTTAGTGGCTGAAATAAATATAAATGCTCGCTGAGATAGCGTTGCTCAAATATAAATAGTCGATAAAATATAAAGTAGTAAAGATTTAAACTGATTAAAAAAAACATTGCAAAATTTTAGAGATTTTGAGGTTAATAGAAATATGAACAACAAAGAAATATTATTGGTCGTTGAAGCTGTTTCAAATGAAAAGGATGTTGACCGTGAGGTTATTTTTCAGGCGATAGAAGCTGCACTTGCAACGGCAACCCGTAAAAAGAAAGGGATTGAAATTGAAGTAAGAGTAGAAATTGACCGAGCTACTGGTAGTTATCTTACTTTTAGACGCTGGAAAGCTATCGATCTTGATGCTAGAGACGCGGCATTAACCGAAGAAGATGAAGAGTTTCGTGGTACCGGCGTGCAAAACCCTTTGGTTGAGATAAGTCTAGAAGCTGCCAATTTAGATGAGCCAGATTTAGTTGATGGCGACTATGTTGAAGAAGAAATTGATTCTATCGCGTTTGGCCGAATTGCTGCGCAAACAGCTAAGCAGGTCATCGTACAGAAAGTTCGCGAAGCGGAACGAGCAAAAGTTATTGAGGCGTATGAACCTCGCATAGGTGAATTATTAACGGGTGTTGTTAAAAGAGCGAATCGAGAGTCGATTATTTTGGATCTTGGTGGTAATGCAGAAGCCGTTATTCCTCGGGAAGAAATGATGCCTAGAGAAACCGTGAGAGCCGGTGACCGTATACGTGGCTATTTATATGCGGTTAATCCAGAAGTCAGAGGTCCTCAATTATTCTTAAGTCGTGCAAACTCTGAAATGTTGATTGAATTGTTTAGAATTGAAGTGCCGGAAATTGCAGAAGAAACCATTGATTTGATGGGAGCTGCTAGAGATCCAGGATCGCGCGCTAAAATAGCGGTTAAAAGTAATGATAAAAGAATTGATCCGGTTGGTGCTTGTGTCGGTATGAGAGGTTCAAGAGTTCAGGCTGTTTCGGGCGAATTAGCCGGAGAGCGTATTGATATTGTGTTATTTGACGATAATCCAGCTCAGTTTGTAATTAACGCAATGTCTCCTGCTGAAGTGGCTTCAATTGTATTAGATGAAGACAAACACACCATGGATATAGCGGTAGAAGAAGATCAACTTGCCCAAGCAATTGGTCGAAACGGGCAGAATGTTCGTTTAGCAAGCCAACTTACTGGCTGGGCGTTGAACGTTATGACTCAAGAAGATGCAGATAAAAAATCGAAAGAAGAAAGCCAAGGTCTGGTTGAAAAGTTTGTAAAAGAACTCGATATTGACGAAGATTTAGCCGAAGTCTTAGCTTTGGAAGGTTTTACAACGGTAGAAGAAGTTGCTTATGTTCCATCATCTGAGATGGTTGATATTGAAGGTTTTGACGAAGAATTAGTAGAAGCATTAAAATCCAGAGCAAAAGATGCATTATTAACTAAAGCTATTCGTAGTGAAGAAACGCTTGATAAAAATGAGCCAGCACAAGATTTATTAGAAATGGAAGGCATGGATCGTCATTTAGCCTTTATTTTAGCAAGCCGTGGCATCATTACAATGGAACATTTAGCAGAACAAGCGGTTGACGAAATTAGCGATATAGAAGAGTTAGATGATGACCGAGCAGCTAAATTGATTATGACTGCGCGTGCACCTTGGTTTGTAGATTCTGAGTAGGTTATAAATCATTGTTGATGTTGAATCGTCATAGATTATTAAAAACAAGATTAATTATTAAAACAATATAAATTAATAAAAATCATCCTACGGGGAGATCTTAATGTCAGAAGTGACAGTAGAAAAATTAGCAAAATTAGTTGGAACGCCAGTTGATAAATTACTTGAGCAATTGAAAGATGCTGGAGTTAATTTATCAGGCGCTACTGACGTAGTTTCTGAAGAGCAAAAGCAAACTTTACTTGTGCACCTGCAAAAGAGTCACGGTGAAAGTGATACTAAAGCTGGCCCTAAGAAAATTACACTTAACCGTTCTAAAAAAAGCTCGCTCAAAATGTCGGGCAAATCAGGACGAACTAAAAGTGTTTCTGTTGAAGTTAGGAAAAAGCGGACTTTTGTAAAAGTTGCGCCTCCTGTGGACGAAGAGTCTACGGTCGAGAAACCAACTAATGCTGATGATGTTGAGGAAACTAACGTTGTTGCACCTGTTGTGGAAAATGAGTACGAAGCAGTAGAAGAAACAAAAGAAAAAACTGAAGCCGAACTTGAATTGATTGCGGAAGAAGAAGCCAAGTTAGAAGAGGCAAAAATTCGTAAAGAAGTTGAAGATCAAATGCGCGCAGAGGTTGAGTCAAAAGCGAAGGATGAAGCGCATAGGATTGTTAGTTCTCGAGTAGAAGCCGATATTCAAGCCAGAATGGCGGTCAAACGTAAAGAGAAAGAAGACGCAGAAAAAGTTCAAAAAGAAGCTGAAAAAGACTCAAAAGATACTCGTCAAAAACGTTATAAAACTGCCGTCGCAACGCCTACTTCAGAAGCTGAAGGTGATAAAAAACGCAAGAAAAAGAAAAAGAAAACTCGTGGCGATGGACCAAAAACCAAGATGGATATGCTTTCTGAATTCCGTCGTCCGACTCATCGACGAAATGACGATGAAAATCCTCTGTCAGATGGTAGAAGAAAAATAGCAGCGCCAAAATCAATGAAACACGGATTCAAAATACCGACTAAAGAAATGGAAAAATCAGACTTAAATATCGGCGAAACGATTAGTGTGGCTGATTTAGCCCAGCAAATGTCGATTAAAGGCGTTGCGTTGATTAAGAAAATGATGGGCATGGGTATCATGGCAACCATCAATCAAAGTATTGACCAAGAAACCGCAGAGTTAGTAGCGGAAGAAATGGGATACGATGTTACTTTAGTCGCTGATAATGCGCTAGAAATCGAATTGCTTAAGAAAGCTATCAACGATAGTGAAGAAAAGTCTCGACCACCGGTTGTAACCATTATGGGGCACGTTGACCACGGTAAAACGTCATTGCTTGATTATATCCGAGCCAGTAAAGTGGCTGATGGCGAAGCTGGCGGTATTACTCAGCATATTGGTGCTTATCATGTTGAGACGCCTAAAGGTGTTATTACATTCTTAGATACTCCAGGACATGCGGCATTTACGTCAATGCGTGCTAGAGGAGCAAATGCAACCGATATCGTAATTTTGGTTGTGGCTGCTGATGATGGCGTGATGCCTCAAACAATTGAAGCGATTAAGCACTCAAAAGCTGCCGGCGTTCCTTTAATTGTTGCCGTTAACAAAATGGATAAAGAAGCTGCCGATGCCGATCGTGTTAAAAATGAGTTATCTCAACATGAAGTGATTTCAGAAGAATGGGGTGGCGATACGGTTTTTGCTCATGTCTCTGCAAAAACTGGTGATGGCATTGACGCATTATTAGAAAGTATTGCAGATACCGCAGAATTGTTAGAATTAAAAGCATCTGATACCGGATCTGCTTCTGGCGTTGTGATTGAAGCTCGCCTTGATAAAGGTCGCGGTGCGATTGCATCGGTATTGGTTCAATCGGGTGATTTGAAAGTGGGCGATATTGTTCTTGCAGGATTCCATTACGGTAAAGTGAGAGCGCTCCATGATGAAAATGGCGCAAAAATAAAAAATGCAGGTCCATCGATTCCAGTTGAATTAATTGGTTTATCGGGTGTACCTGAAGCGGGTGACGAAGTATCTGTTGTAGCTAATGAAAGAAAAGCAAGAGAAGTAGCTGCTTACAGATACTCAAAACATCGTGAAGCTATTGCCGTCAGACAACAAAAAGCAAAATTAGAAAATATGTTTGCTAATGTTGGTGAAGGCGAAAAAATGTACGTCAATGTCTTAATTAAGGCTGACGTACAGGGTTCCGCTGAAGCAATTTCGCGTTCTTTAACTGATTTATCAACCGACGAAGTTGTGGTAAATATTATATCTTCTGGTGTTGGCGGGATTAAAGAATCGGATGTGGTTTTAGCATCGGCTTCAAACGCCATTGTTATTGGTTTTAATGTACGAGCCGATACGACTGGACGTAAAGCCATTGAAAAAGAAGGTGTTGATTTACGTTAYTACRGYATTATTTATGAAGTGATTGATGATGTTAAAGCMGCTATGAGCGGACTATTATCGCCGGAATTACGCGAAAAYATTGTTGGATTGGCTGAGGTTAGAGATGTCTTTACTTCACCTAAATYTGGTGCGATTGCTGGTTGTATGGTCATTGAAGGCTACGTTAAGCGTAGTCTTCCTATTCGAGTATTACGAGATAGTGTTGTCATTTACGAAGGTGAACTAGAATCCTTAAGACGCTTTAAAGATGAAGCCACCGAAGTGAGAAACGGTATGGAATGTGGTATCGGTGTTAAAAATTACAACGATGTTAAGCCTGGCGATCAAATAGAAGTGTTCGAAATTCAAGAAATCGCAAGAACAATCGATTAACCGATTGTTCTACCGAGACCCTTTAGTAAAAAAACATAAGTAAAATATCATGGCAAGAGAATTTAAAAGAACGGATCGTGTTGCGGAGCAATTGCAACGCGAGCTAGCTCAAATCATCCAGCAAGAAATCAAAGATCCTCGATTAGGCATGGTCACAGTGTGTAAAGTCGACCTTTCTCGCGATTTACACTATGCAACGGTTTACGTTACTTTTTTAGGTATCGAAGAAACTAAGCCTGCTACACAGCTGGCGGTTGACATACTTAATGACGCAGTACCCTTTATTCGCGGTTCTTTAGGTAAGCGGATGAGAATGCGAGCTGTTCCCCATGTGAAATTTTTATTCGATGAATCTATTTCCCGAGGAAGAGACTTATCGATATTAATCAGTCAAGCGCGTGGGACTGATTCGGATGAAGACCTAAACTCTACAGAACCTTCAGATCTCAACACGAGCACTGACGAAGACTAAAAACACAGTCGAAATCTAGTCATATTCAAATTTCTGGAAAATTACCATGGCACGAAGAAAAAAAGGTCGCGCAATTAGTGGGATCTTATTGTTAGACAAACCTCAAGGTTTATCCTCAAATGCTGCTTTGCAAAAAGTAAAGCGACTCTTTAATGCTCAAAAAGCCGGTCATACAGGCGCTCTCGATCCTTTAGCAACAGGCATGTTGCCTTTATGTTTTGGTGAGGCAACAAAATTTTCTCAATTCCTTTTAGACTCAGATAAAGGTTACCGAGTTATTGGTAAGCTAGGAGAAAGAACAGACAGCGGTGATTCTACCGGTGTAGTGATTAGTACTAGAGAGGTTAAGGTCACAAAGAAAAAACTTGAAAAAGAATTAGAGCCGTTTCGCGGTGATATTATGCAAGTTCCTTCTATGTTCTCTGCGCTTAAACACAAAGGACAGCCACTTTATAAATATGCTAGAAAAGGAATTGAAATAGAGCGTCCAGCGCGTCCGGTTACTATCTATGAATTGGAATTAATTCGTTTTGAAGAAACTGATAATGGTACAGAAGTTGAGCTATTTATTGAATGTAGTAAAGGCACCTATATTCGCAACATCATTGATGATTTAGGTGAAGCGCTAGGCTGTGGAGCACATGTAACGATGCTCCATAGAGAATTTGTAGCGGACTATCCTATTGAGCAAATGATTACACTTGAGCAGTTAGAAGCTGATAGAGAAACCGAAATTAGTTTAGATGAATACTTACTTCCTATGGACAGCGCTGTATTGCATTTAAAAGATGTCACTATCGATATAGAAAGCGCCAGTTATTTTTCTCACGGCCAGGCGATTAATATGGGTAATTTAGAAGAAGGCGAAATGATCCGGGTATATGATGAAAATGAGCGCTTTTTAGGCATAGCCGAAGTGGATGATCAAGATATGCTGGCTCCTAAAAGGTTGGTTGTTTACGCTGATTAAACCTTGCAAAAAACGTCTACGCTCTGTAAAATCCGCGCTCCATTAGATATGTATGGTGTTTGACCGTTATAATTAAATAACGGCTCATTTGGCGATATGTAAACAAACGAGTAAAAAACAATGAAAACTGATATCCACCCAAATTACGAAACAATTACAGCAACTTGTAGTTGTGGCAATGTTATCGAAGTAGGCTCGACATTATGTAAGCCATTAAACTTAGATATATGTTCAGAATGTCATCCTTTTTATACTGGTAAGCAAAAAACAGCTGAAACCGGTGGACGTGTAGATAAGTTCCGTCAACGATTCGCTGCTCGTTCACTTAAAAAGTAAAGTTTTACGTTATAAACTATTACGCCTCGAAAACGTTGTAAGTTTTCGAGGTGTGAACAGAATTCAAAATACTATTTTTATCTAAATAGTTCTTAATTAAWTTACTGTCTAACACCTTCAATATGAAGATCAAACATGATCTGTCTAGACGTTGCGTCTAACCCCAATTAATAATAAAAGTCACACATCAATCTAAATCTTAGAAATAAATGAATCTAGCACTTTGTTGTATTCATCTGCGCTATCTATGAAAGGAGCGTGGCCAGAGTTCACTAAAAAATGGATTTGTTTTTGCCACAGGTTGTTCCAATTTAGGCTAGATAAATATCCCGAGTTTATAAAAATATCGTTTTCACCTTGTAGTACTGCAATCGGTTTATCCCATTGCTCAATGGTTGCGATTTGGCTGTGCGCCGAATTTTCATCAGCGAAGTTTTCGAGCATGATTTTTCTAGAGATGCCATCTGCTCTTTTTACATCGTCCAAAAGATGTTGGCTGATATTCTGTTTTTCACCGACAATAGCTAGAGCAAATTGTTTGGCTTGCGCTTCTGTGAAAAGTTCTTGTCCCGCAAAAGCCATAGTTTCCGTTGGTAGAAAAGCTTTAGGCATATCATCTAAACCAGGTCCAACAGGAGGTGTTCCAGTGAGCACTAAACCCTTTACTCTAGCTTTTTTAGCGATTGCTTCTAAGGCAATATGCCCGCCTAAAGACCAACCAACTAATACACAGTCAAATAATTCCATTTGTTCAATAACTTCTATAACCATGTCAGCATAACCGCTGATTGTGTAGTCACTATTTGGATTAGTCGCATTGCTTGATTGGCCATGGCCAGGTAAATCTAGGCAGACCAATCGATATTTGTTAAGGGTTTCACTGTTTAATTGATTCGAGAAGTATTGACTACTTGCAGAGTTGCCATGAATAAATAATATACAGGTTTCACTTGATCTTGATCCTGTTTCGGTAACGGCTATATCACCGTGTTTTGTTTTTATTATATCTTGCATTGCAGAGACCTCTGTTAATTAGACTTCTGATATCTTAAGAGCTTTTAGTTAGTAATATTCTTAAATTATCGATTAAATTAGAATCGGCTTATTGTGCTTTTAGCATTATTTATGTTGCGCTAATCATTATTTCTATTATTTGGCTTACAGCTAGATTTACGATAGCGATTTACCCATAATAAATGGTTTATACTTTCTCATTGCTACGAAGTTGAGTAGGAGGAAAACCATATTTCTTTCGAAAACAAGTAGAAAAACTACTTTGATGCCTAAAACCAACTTCCAAAGCTATATCGATAATGTAGTTATCTGTTTCAGTCAGTAAGGTGTATGCCAAAGCTAGGCGCTCTTCATTAATAAACTGAGAAATTGACATGTTAAAAATATGTTTAAAGCCATAATGCAGTTTGTTTCTATTGACGCCAATCATCGAACAAATTTCTTTCACTGACGGTAGGTCGGACAACCGAGAAATAATGATTTCTTTTACCTGTTTGATTGCTACTTTATCGGTATCTTTTAATTTTATAGGTAATGATTTTGCGGAACGTTGGTGTAATAAACAATCAATTGCGACGCAGCTTAATTCATTAATTTTTGCTTCTGCATAGGGTAATCTTAATGCATCGTCCATATTCATAGAAATCAATTGACCTGTGATTAAATTCATTCGATGATCTAATGGTAATTCGGTTATAAAGGGCTCATGTTTCGATCGAATTAATAATTTTTTCACAGTTGAATTATCGATGGTTTTTTTTGATTTAGTTAAATCTTGCAGATAGTTTTTGTTAAATGCTAAGGTGACCCACACGGTTTGAGTCTCTGCAAAAATGGTTTCTAAACTTGATTTATTTGCGGGATTAAATATTCGCCAGTTTGGAATAGTCGTATCAATATATTCACCAAGGCCCATATCAACAGTTGCACCGTACTCAAGGCTGAAATTCATTCGAATTCTATCGCCAGCACTGACTTTATAGGTTAAATCTTTATGCCAGGTGCCATTTAGCACAATAACCGTTATATTCTCGCCAAAAGTAAGAAATTCAATAGTACCATCGCCTAAATTTTCAGGTATTTCAAATAGGTAACTATCTGCATTAGCATTGGAAAGATGGCGTTTTGGTTCGGTAGTTTTACCAAAGATTGCATGGCAAAAGGATAAATGATCAATCCAATCATACTCGTAAAACTCTTTCTTTTGTTTGTTCATAGATTGTTATGTTTTCCTTTAGATAGTAAATTTACCATTATTATTTGACCCTATACAGTAATAAATAGTTAAAGATTCAACGATTGGGTCGACAAAATGTCAAAAAGCAAAATAAAAATGATGATTTCAAATTGGAAGTGTTCATATAAGGTAGCGCCGAAGAGAACACTTTTGTAACAACGAATAACATTAATAATAGATAGTCGTTGCTAGTGACTGTAAGGTAAATACAATCCGTTTTTATTTAAGGGGTAATATATGTTCATACGATATCCAGAATTAAAGTACATTGTTCTATTTTCAGGACTGCTAACACCTTTTGTTTACGCAGCAGAATCTGATGTGACTGGTGCAGATGCTGAGGAAGAAGTGAGCAATATCATAATAGTCACGGCGCAAAAGCGCGAACAAGATATTAAAGATGTGCCTATTTCTATGTCTGTGTTGACGTCGGATATACTGGATAAGTCGGGTGCTCAATCATTGTTAGAAATGCAAAAAATCGTCCCTAATTTTTCATTTGATTCCGTCAATGGATTTGACAACATCAGCGTCAGGGGCGTCGGTGGTGGTGGACGAAATATTGGTTTTGACCCACGTGCGGGACTTTATATAGACGGTGTTTATATTGGTCAAGCAGCGGCCTTGTCTGCTCCTTTATTTGATATGGAACGTGTTGAAGTACTAAGAGGACCACAAGGTCACCTATTTGGACGAAATACGGTATCCGGAGCGGTTAGTCTAGTAACTAAAGATCCATCAGAAAGTTTTGCCGGATTTGTTAAAGTGGTTGCGGGCTCAGAAAATAATAGAGAAATCCATGCGGGAGTTGAGGGTTCTCTGAGTGACACGATCACAGCAAAAGTATCGACTGCTTTTCAAACTAGAGATGGTTTTGTTAAAAACATATTTGATGACAGCGATTTAGATGACGTCAAAAGAAAAGTCATTAGAAGTAAAATAATTTATGCTCCGAGTGATATCTTGGCTATCGATTTTAGTTTTGATTACGCAAAAACAGATTTTAAATCATTAGTTGGAGAGCCTGTTAGTCAAAACCATCCAGCTCTAGGGCCGTTATTGACGCCGTTTATTTCAGAGCCACCACGTTCTGTTAATTTTAACCAAACACCGGGTTCTTTTCATGATTTAGGTGGCGCGAGTATTACCGTAGATTATGAGTTGTCAGGCGGAAATATAGTAACTGCCATCTCTGGATATAGAACTTCAGAACAAGCAAGAAGTAATGATACCGACTACTCGCCTATAGATTTAATTTCAATTGACTACACGGATGAATCAAAGCAATTTTCTCAAGAACTTAGAATAGCATCACCAGGAGATCAAGATACGCGCTATGTCGTTGGCCTTTATTATTTAACTGATGAAGCAAAAACTGAACGTATCGCTAATGCTTCAGCGGCTCTAATAGGTGTTCCAGGTTACAACGAAAATAATGATAGTGCAGTCGATACCACTTCAACGGCTCTTTTTGCTGCTATAGATATTGACCTCTCAGAAAGTTTAACTTTAAATCTTGGTATGCGGTATACAGATGAAACGAAAGATCTTAATTATAGATTGGTCAATAGTTTTGGACTCGAGCCAATTGGTGCTTTTGGTTTAATTCATGAGCCAGGATATGTTGATAGTAGAAATGAAAGTCATTTTAAACCGACGGTCGGTTTCACCTATGCAATCAATGACGATTTAAATGTTTACACAAAGTATGCGACAGGCTTTAAAAGTGGCGGTTTTAATGTCGACTTTTTAGGAGAGGCTGCATTTTCGGAAATTGAATTTGATACTGAAGACGTAGAAAGTTATGAGTTTGGGATAAAGGGTAGAACAGCTAAAGGTGTGGTTAATTATGATTTAGCCATTTTTCAGTCAATTTATACCGATTTTCAAATTCTCCAATTTGTTGAAGTTGCGCCTTCCGTTTTCCTGCCAGTATTGAGAAATGCAGCAGAAGTTGAAACGACTGGATTAGAAGCTTCTACAAGTGTTTATGTTACTAACGATTTTAGGATTGGCGCTAATGTCGGTATTCTTGATGCAGAGTTTACTAGTTTTCCAAATGGTAACGCTTTAGGCCAAGATCTAGCGGGTAACGAATTACCAAATGCGCCAAAATTAACCGGTGCGATTACTATGGATTACTACTACCCAATGGATTCTCTTGGTGGAGGCGTGGACTTTTACTTTGAATATTCTTTTCGAGATAAAAGTTTTGCTGATGCTGAAAACCTGCCAAAGCGAGAGTTGGGTGAACGCAATTTAGTAACCGCTAGAATTACCTTTACTCCCGATGATGATAGTTGGTCAGTTAGCATATGGGGAAATAACCTGTTTAATGATACCTATATCGATATTGCTGGGACTGATTTTCTAGCAACTGATTTTGTAAGGTACGGTGCTCCGCGCACAGTAGGAATTGATTTAACCTTTAATTTTGAATAGAGCCCAGAAAAATACTCTAATTCAAAACCAAGTTATTAAATTTAAACGACTAAGAGTGGCTAATGACTTCATGAAAAATTTATCAAATATGAAAGAACTGAGCAAATTGATGCCTGAGTGGCGACGGGCAATCCATCAAAACCCAGAGACAGCTTACGAAGAGTTTGATACGGCTAAGTTAGTGGCTGAGGTTCTCAAAAATTATGGGGTGGAAGTCCATCAAAATATTGCAGAGACAGGAGTCGTTGGCGTCATCAAAAGTGGTAACTCCGATAAGGCGATAGGATTAAGAGCTGATATGGATGCGCTCAATCTTGTAGAAAATAATTGTTTTGATCATCGTTCAAAAGTACATGGAAAAATGCATGGTTGCGGACACGATGGTCATACCGCGATGTTACTTGGCGCAGCTTGTTACCTATCGAAAAATAGAAATTTTGATGGCACTATTTATGTGATTTTTCAGCCTGCAGAAGAAGCCGAAGGTGGCGCTCTAAAAATGATGGAAGAGGGATTGTTTGAGAAGTTTCCAATGGATGCTATTTTTGGAATGCATAACTACCCAACGCTAGACAGCGGACATTTTTCGATTTGTGCAGGCCCAATGATGTCCGCATTTGGTTCGTTTGAATGCCATATTAAAGGAAAAGGCATGCATTCATCGATGCCTCATTTAGGGGTTGATCCGATTGAAATTGGCGTTGAAATACATCGCCAATGGAAATCGATTTTGTATCGGCTAGTTGAACCAATAGAAACGGCCGTTATCAGTATTACTCAGTTCAATTCTGGCTCGGCACATAATGTTTCACCAGAAACGGCGACATTAAAAGGCTCAACACGTTGTTTTAGTCATGAAACCGCCAATATTTTAAAAACCAAAATGTATGACGTTGCTCATCAAATATGTGATATGCACAATGCAGAATGTGAATTTATATACGACTTATCTTATCCAGCCTTAGTTAACGATAAAGACTATTCAACTTTTGCGGCAGATGTTGCGGCTTCGGTGGTAGGTGAAGGTAATGTAAACAGAGAGATTACGCCTATTTTAGGTTCAGAAGATTTTGCCTGCATGCTTGAGAAATGCAGAGGCGCTTATATTTTAATCGGTAATGGTTCGGGTGAAGAGGGCGGTTGCATGGTACACAATCCAAATTATGATTTTAATGACGACATCTTAGATGTAGGAGCATCGTATTGGATTAAATTGGCTAATTCATTTCTTGAGTCGTAACGAAATTAATGCAATTCGAACTTGAATCTGCGGTTTAAATAGTTTTCCCCATCAAGTTTTAGATGGGGAAGCGTGATAATTTACTGTCTAACACCTTCAATATGAAGATCAAACATCACTTTTGCAGATGCTGGACCTAAATCCATTTTAATTCCAAAATCTTTCATAGTGATTTCAGCTGTACCGGAAAAACCAACTCGATAACCACCCCAAGGATCTTTACCTTCACCAATTTTGTGTGCATTGATGGTAATTTCTTTGCTAACACCGTGCATAGTCAATTCACCCTTTATTTCTAATTGGTTATCACCTTTATCGGTCACGCTAGAGCTTACAAATTTAGCGCTGGCAAATTTACTGATTTCTAAAAAGTCACCACCTTTTAAATGTTTGTCACGCTCAGCGTGATTTGAATTAACACTGGTAGTATCAATATTAATTTCAATTTTTGATGCTGAAACATTTTTAGCATCATAGCTGAATTTGCCGTCAAACTTATCAAAACGTCCAGTGAGCCAGCTGTAACCTAAATGTTGTACTTTAAAGTTAATAGAAGCATGTGCGCCTTTGTAATCAACAATATAATCGGCCGCCTGAGTAAAGCCTGCGATTGAACTTGCTAACAAAGCGATTGCGAGTAAAGATTTTTTCATTGTATTCTCCGTGGGTTATTGTTTTAAATTAAAAAATTAAAAAATTAAAAAATTAAAAAATTAAAAAATTAAAAATTATTTAATACCTAACATTCTTGTCAGGGTTTTGTCTTTATCAATAAAATGATGCTTTAAAGCCGCGCCGGCGTGCAAAACTACCATAAAAACAAGCGTATATGCCGCATATTGATGAATAAGACCAGCGACGTCCTCTTGGTTTTCAATAAAGGCCGCGATCGCGGGGACTTCAAAAAATTGAAAAACTTCAATTCCTCTGCCATCAGCCGTTGAAATTAGATAACCGCTCATCATTATAAAAAATATTAAAGCGTATAAACCTAAATGCATCCAATGACCGAGNTTTTTTTTCAATTTCCGTGTGGCTATCTAAAGATTCTGGTTGAACCTGAATTGCTTTCCAAATAAGCCGAAATGACATTAATAAAAACAAAGTAATACCAATGCTTTTATGTAAAGCAGGCCCAGTTTTGTACCAACTATCATAGTAGCCTAAATCAACCATCCAAAAACCAAGAGCAAAAAGGGAAATGATAGTGATGGCTGATACCCAGTGCAGTGCAATAGCTAGCCATCCATATTGTTGTTTTGTATTGTTCATTAGTTAAATGACTCAAAGATTGTTTTGATGTTTGCTATTCTATTAGTTCACTATAATAAGATAAACTGAGCATTTGGCAAATCATAATTCTAAAAATGTGAACAATCGATTAAATGTTTCAACAGGTCTTATCACCAAAATATTGAGCAAGATAATCTACCAAACTCCAGACTCTTTGGCTTAAGTGTCGCGTTTGTGGGTATAGTCTTTCAAAATAACTTACATTTGCCCTAAATAGTTCCTTTTTAACGTTATTCAGACCGCTTGTATAAGTAGTGCATGACAAACGAAATATTACATAGGTTGCGTAGGGTTAGACTAATTTTACTGAAGATAATCAGCGTTACATGTCTTATTAAAGCTTGCAATAACTCCCGAAATGGTATAGTTTTTATACCATGCTAACGTTTGAATATGATCAAGATAAAAGTCTAAGCAATAAAGACAAACACGGCATTGACTTTGAAACAGCCGAACAACTTTGGCTTGACCCTTTACTCGCCGAAATACCTGCAAATACGAACGACGAACCTAGGTTTCTTCTCATTGGTCGAATTTCTGATAAACATTGGTCGGCAATAATCACATACAGGAACGATAATATTCGAATTATATCTGTACGCAGATCACGTTTAAAAGAGGTTGAAATTTATGAAAGCTAAACAACTTGACTCTGACTTTGACAATGGCAAAGACATTACTCAGTCTTTAAATCTATCTAAGATAAGAAGACCTAATCAAGAACAGCGTAGGGTTAATGTCGACTTTCCTACATGGATGGTTGATTCTTTAGATAAAGAAGCTACAAGAATTGGGGTTACACGGCAATCCATCATTAAAGTCTGGTTAGCAGAGAGACTTGAAGCTCTGTAGTTGCCGACATGTAACAAATACGTGAAATAGATTCGCGAGCCTGTCGCACTTTTTGCTTGTGCATAAACTCCGCCAGAACCACTCACCATTTACGTTGGCGTTAAGTTTTTAATGCTGGTCGTAATGTCCGCCAATAGCGAAGATATAAATACTGCCATCATCAAATTTGTAGATTAATCTGTCTTTTTGGGAAATACGTTTGGACCATAACCCCGATAAATTATGCTTGAGCCGTTCTGGCTTACCTAAACCACTTGCAGGATCTGCACGTAACATTTCTTTTAAAACTTTGCATAATGCCTTATGAAGCTTTATGTCTTTCTCTCTTAACTGCTCATAAATAAGCCTGGTCTTACCTTCAAAAACTAGCGATCTCATTTAATTGCTCTTGTGTCGGTTTATATCCAGCGTTTGTTTGGTGCGTCGCCATAGACTCAGCAATTTGTTTCATTAGATTGCTACTTTGTAGTATTAGCAGAGTTTCTTGTTCTCTTTCCCAATCTTCAGCACTCATTACAATAAAATCGTCACCAGCTCGTCTAGTAACTTTAATTGGCTGGTGGTCACTAACAGTTTGTTCAACATATGTTTTTAGATTGTCTCTAAATTGATTTACACTTATGCTATTCATCATTAACCCACTACTTATGTACGGTATTGTCGTACATTCTAGTTCAAAAAATATAGCAAAGCAATCAGACGGACATCAATAGCTTATGACTTTGGTACTATGACCCTACAGTCCAATAGGGGGTATCGCCAAAGTGTTGAACAAGATAATCAACCAAGCTCCTCACTCTTTGGCTTAAGTGTCGCGTTTGTGGGTATATTGCATAGGCGTTGAGTTGATTCTGGGGTGTGTAGTCTTTTAAAATAACCTCTAATTGTCCTAAACGAATGGCTTTGTAGCAAATGAAGTCTGGTGTATAAAGTAGACCCAAATCATCAATAGCAGCATCGCATAAAAAATCACCGTTATTGGTCGCTATAGCTTTCGGAATTTTTACGGAAATAAGCTCATCATTTTTATAAAAAGACCAAGAATCTGATTGCCCTTTGTAATGAAGTCTTACGTGCCCATTTTCTAGATCTTTGGGTGTTTTTGGGCGACCATACTTTTTCAGATAGCCTGGGCTTGCGCACAGAATAGAGCTAAAGCTAGTAATTTTTCTTGCAATGAGAGTTGAGTCTTCGAGTCTGGATATACGGATGGCAAGATCAAATCCATCTTCGACAATATCAATTTTTCGATCATTAAAATCAATATCAAATTGTATTTCAGGGTTAATTTCATTAAATTTTCTTAGCGCGGGGCCTAAATGCTTTAGCCCAAAAGATAGCGGGGCCGCTATTCTAATTTTTCCTCTCAACGCGCAATGCTCATTGCGAATCTTTGACTCGACTTCAGCTAAGTCATCTATTAACCGTAAACATTGCTCATAATAACTTTTACCTGAGTTGGTGAGAGTTTGTGTTCGTGTGGTACGAGTGATCAAACTGACGCCTAATCTTTTCTCTAAATCCGTTAATCGACGACTAACGGCAGATTTTACAGTATTCATCTGCTCTGCGGCTTTGGTAATACTGCCTGCATCAACAATGCGTATAAAGGTTTGCATTTCTTCGTATTGATTCATTTCACACCTAAAAGAGAACTCTTGAACTCTAATGTTCACAAATTTAGAACATTGTATTCAACTTTAGCCTGTTTATCAAAATATTATCAACGATAGAATGAAAGATATAGAATATAGCGACAACAACTCGCTAAATTATTTGTACTTAAAAAACAAGGCTGAATCATAAAAATTCGGTTGTATAGGAGTAATCATAAAATGAAAAATTATCGAGGCGTAAAACAAATTATTAAAGGAATGCCCGCTTCCGATGGTGATGGTGTTCAATTAACTCGAATTATTGGTACGCCTTATCTGGATCAGCTTGATCCATTTTTACTACTAGATGCGTTTGGATCGGATAAACCGCAAGATTACATAGGCGGTTTTCCAGCACATCCGCATCGAGGATTTGAAACCGTGACCTATATGTTAGATGGTAAAATGAGGCATAAAGATAGTGCAGGTAACGATGGCGTAATTGAGGCTGGAGGAGTTCAGTGGATGACCGCCGGTAGTGGAATTATTCATTCTGAAATGCCTGAGCAGGAAGATGGTTTGCTTTCCGGTTTTCAGTTGTGGGTAAATCTTCCTGCATCACATAAAATGGCTACGCCGAAATATCAGGAGTTTTCTAAGGAACAAATACCAACGGAAATTCGCGATGAATATTGTAGCGTAACTGTAATTGCAGGCGAAACATCATTGTCGACAAAAGGTGTGATTGTTAACGAATTTGTTAAGCCTATCTATTGGGATATAAATTTAAAAAAAGGTGGGCGTCTTATTGATACAATTCCTTCCGAACATAATGCATTTATTTATGTCTATGAGGGTAGTGTTTCTGTCGAAAAGAATAATGATGAAAAACAGAATTTGCAAGACTCAAATTTAGAAGAGATTAGAAAAGGTGACTTAGCTATTTTAGAGAATGGTGAAAAAATCAGAGTGATAGCAAACAGTGATAGTCGATTTTTGTTGATTGCAGGACGTCCATTAAATGAACCGATTGAAAGAGCTGGGCCTTTTGTTATGAATACTAAACAAGAAATTCAACAAGCATTTAATGATTATCGGTTAGGGCGCTTAGTCGGATAATTTACTCCTAACAATAATTGATATTATTCTTTTCTATCGGGCTAAAATCATGCAGAATAGTTTAAATTACTGGAATGAAAACGAATAAATGATTAACGAAGCCAATAAAGAGAGCATCAACCAAGCTAATATTTCTAAAATATTAGAATGTCATGAATGCGCTCTTGAGGTTACTATTCCGCAATTAAGGGAAGGGCAAAAAGCACAATGCCCTCGTTGCGGTTTTATTATTACAGCAATGCATTTTAATTCAATTGAGCGGATATTGGCATTTTCAATAACGGCTCTGATCTTTTTGTTAGCCTCATTACCTTTCGATTTTTTATCTTTCCAATCTAACGGCTTAGAAAATAAATTTAGTATTATTTCTAGTTTCAATGTCTTGATCGAAAGTCATTACACTGTACTTGCTATTTTACAGTTGTTTACTATTTTTATTATCCCAACAACTTTACTTGTATTATTAATCATATTATTAGTGCCATTAAGAAAGGGGCGCTATCCTAATAAAGGACATGGGTTACTCAAAATAATATTTAAATTGATGCCGTGGTGTATGGTCGAAATATTTTTGGTTGGCGCATTGGTTAGTTTAGTGAAAATCATTGGTATAGCTGATGTTCAACTAGGACCTTCTTTTTATGCATTTATCTTTTTTTCTATGAGTATGACAAGTGCTTTACTTCATGTTGATAAAGTGTGTCTTACGGAGCTACTACGACTAGTAGATGTTAAGACATTAAAGAAAATTAATATTCATGATAAAACGCTAACCAATAAACGGTTAAGTATACAAACTACGTGGGCACTAATCATTACTTCGGTGGTTTTATATATTCCCGCAAATCTTTTACCAATAATGAATACCCGATTATTTGGGCAAGATGATCCCAGTACAATTTTGGGTGGCGTCATTTTACTTTGGGGCATGGGTTCTTATCCCATAGCTCTAATTATTTTTATCGCTAGCGTTGCTGTACCGGTGACTAAAATACTAGCGTTAGCTTGGTTAAATTATAGTGTACAATCAGAGAGAACTAATATGACGACTGAGCGGATTAAACTTTACCGAATAGCAGAGTTTGTTGGGCGTTGGTCGATGGTGGATGTTTTTGTTGTGATCATTTTAGCTAGCTTAATTCAGTTAGGAAATACCATCAGTATTGTTCCTGGATCCGCAACCATCGCTTTCTCAGGTGTTGTGATAGTGACAATGTTAGCCGCTATGAGTTTTGAACCTCATTTAATTTGGAAGCATTCAAAAAATTATGACAAACAAAATGAACAGTAAAGAATCTGATAGTAATAAATCTAACATTATTGAATCATCGGTCGAAGCAAATGTTCAGCCAATGAAATCTATTTCATCGATTTGGTTTGTGCCTGTTATTGCGGTATTTATTGGGCTTTGGATGGTGTATTACCAATGGAGTATTGAAGGGCCAGAAATCACGATTGAGTTTAGCACTGCTGAAGGCTTGGTCGCGGGTAAAACTAAGATTAAATCTCGTAACGTTGATATTGGTGAAGTTAGTAGTATTGTTTTAAATGAAAAATCGGACGGTGTTTTAGTCACGGCGCGAATGACAAAGTCGGCCGAAAAATTAATCGTTGAAGACAGTAAGTTTTGGGTAGTATCACCACAAATAACGCTTACGGGAATATCTGGGCTGAGTACTTTAGTTTCGGGTGAGTATATTGCAATTGCGCCAGGTAAGTCATCTAAAGAGGAAACAAGTTTTATTGGTTTAAACGATCCCCCGGTGACGCCCGCGGACACTCCGGGTTTGCATATCACTTTGAATAGCAAAGATCAGTTTGCATACTCTAAAGGCGATCCGATTATTTATAAGGGATTAACTGTTGGTCAGTTTGAAGATATACATTTCAATTTTTATGAACGAGTTGTCTATTACAATGCATTTATAAAAGCGCCGTACCATGAATTAGTGACCAGCAATACCAAGTTCTGGGATATCAGTGGATTACGTATAGACTTAAATGCCGATGGACTCTCGGTAAATACCGGTAATGTGCAATCGATGATCACAAATGGCGTTACTTTTGGTATTCCGACAGGATTGGACATTGGAGAATCAATTACCGAAAGGGCTTATTTTGATATTTATCCTAACTATGAAACAGCAGATGATGAACGTTATAAAGAATCGGTTAAATTTATCCTTTTAATCAGTGACACGATCAGAGGTTTGAAAGTTGGCGCGCCGGTTGAATATCGCGGTGTACTCATTGGTAAAGTTCTTTCAACCAATATGCTACCCAATACTGCGCCAGACGAAATGTTGAAAAATGAAATTAAAATCCCCGTTTTAATTGGCTTACAGCCAGGAAGAGTAGGATTGCCAGATAATCAAGAAGGCGTAGAGAGAATGACTCAGCAAAACAGGTATTGGGTGAAAGGTGGTTTAAAAGCCATGTTACGCTCTGGTAATTTATTAACGGGAAGTTTATTTGTTGATCTACAACATTTTAATGATCAACCAGTAGAAGAAATAGAAACGTTTGCTAATTTCCCAGTGATGCCAACTATAACCAATGAGTTTTCGAAAATTACCGAAAAAGCCGGCGAGTTCGTCGATAGTTTGAATAAACTTCCGTTAGATAACCTTTCTAAAAATGCGAATCAACTTTTTAATGAATTTACACAAACAGCAAAAGAGTTACAAAGTATTAGTAAGAGTTTAGATAAGTTATTAGTTAGCGCTAACAATGAGAAGTTAGGCGAACAATTATCAAAAGCTTTACAAGGCATCTCTACTTTGACTAACGATTTTTCGTCAGGCTCTAAAGGCCATAAAGATATACGTAAAACTCTTAAGGCACTAACTGATACCATGCAAGAACTGAGTCCTTTATTGAATCAATTAAATCGTCAACCCAATGGATTAATCTTTAATTCGGGACAAACTGACATAATAGAGCCGAAAAAACATACGGGAGAAAAGAATTGAGATTAGTTAATCTTATTTATTAAACATTAAAACCACGTCCTGAGGACGTGGAGCAGGTTCGAGGCTATGGCCTTAAGAACCGAAGACTCTGCTCATGTAGTCTAAGTAATTG
>NVTT01000042.1 GCA_002401655.1 Gammaproteobacteria bacterium
TTTAATCTTGCGATCGTACTCCCCAGGCGGAGAGCTTAATGCGTTAGCTGCGTCACCAACAAATAAATTTGCTGACAACTAGCTCTCATCGTTTACGGCGTGGACTACCAGGGTATCTAATCCTGTTTGCTCCCCACGCTTTCGTGCCTCAGCGTCAGTAATGGTCCAGTAAGCCGCCTTCGCCTCTGGTGTTCCTCCGAATATCTACGAATTTCACCTCTACACTCGGAATTCCACTTACCTCTCCCATACTCCAGACCACCAGTTTTGAGGGCAGTTCCAGGGTTGAGCCCTGGGATTTCACCCTCAACTTAATGGTCCGCCTACGCACGCTTTACGCCCAGTAAATCCGAACAACGCTAGCTCCCTCCGTATTACCGCGGCTGCTGGCACGGAGTTAGCCGGAGCTTCTTCTGTGGGTACCGTCATTATCTTCCCCACTGAAAGAGTTTTACAACCCTAAGGCCTTCTTCACTCACGCGGCATGGCTGCATCAGGCTTTCGCCCATTGTGCAAGATTCCCCACTGCTGCCTCCCGTAGGAGTCTGGGCCGTGTCTCAGTCCCAGTGTGGCTGATCATCCTCTCAGACCAGCTATAGATCGTCGCCTTGGTRRGCCATTACCYYACCAACTAGCTAATCTAACGCAGGCTCATCTATCGGTGCGAGGCYACAAGTRGTCCCCCGCTTTCCCCCGTAGGGCTTATGCGGTATTAATCCAAATTTCTCTGGGCTATCCCCCGCCAATAGGTAAATTCCTACGCGTTACTCACCCGTCCGCCACTCGTCATCTGGAGCAAGCTCCAATGTTACCGTTCGACTTGCATGTGTTAAGCATACCGCCAGCGTTCAATCTGAGCCATGATCAAACTCTTCAGTTTAATGATGTTACTTTTTTTGTCCCGAAGGACGTGATCCGAAGATCAAGTGCTCAAAAAATTTACTGTTTAGAATTGACTTCAATTTCTCACTATCTGATAAATCAAATAACAAGCAATCTCTGTCTATTTAAACTGTGTAAGTTCTTTAAGGCTTTATTGTGCTGCCTTTAAGAGTACCCACACAGATTGTTTTTCTTCTCTTCAAATTGTTTTAGAACTGTAGCTCCGGGAACCTGCCCTGCCAAGCTTGGGGCGCGAATTATACATCGTCTTACCACCCTGTCAACCGTTTAGTTACTTCTTTTTAACATCTTTTTTTCGAAGCTTTTACAAGCTTTTTAAAAACACTTTAAATCGGCTAACTTGGCTTCTCAGATTAACCATCTTTCGATGTCTCCTCCCTTGAAGCCGACGCGCATTATACATCGCGCTTTCAACCTGTCAACACTTTAAAATTATTTATTCAGTTTCTTTTTAAAAACATCTTAAATTCTTTTAAAACCTTGCCAACACTCGCTTTCAGTCATCAAACTTCCCTCAAGCGAGGCGCGCATTATAGGCATTTTTCTTATCTCCGCAAGTCTTTTTTTGCGATTTGTTGAAATTAATTTCCAGTCGTCTATTAATTGTACAAAATGCCTAATTTTTCTACTAGAGCATACGCTTTCAACCTACAGTCGCTGACGGTTGCAGGAATTACGTAGACATATCAAAGAGTACCTAATCTATTTGGTATTGTGTTCGTCAATATTTGAATAACATCAAATCGAATGAATTATGCTTTTCTATATAGGATGGTAAGGATTTCTTCTTCATTAGCGACGAATTGCCCATTAAATTCTGTTGAGCTAGGAAAATCGGCACTAAGATCTTTTTCAAGCTGGATAGTGAAGGTATTATTTTCTAACGATATAAACGTGATGCGCGCGTCATTAAAGTTAAAATATTTTTGTACTTTCGGATACAAAGCTTTAAATAGACTCTCCTTCGCAGAAAAAGCAAAAGTCAAAGATTGTTCATTTGTCCAACCTAATGTTGAAAGAACTAACTGCTCCTTATCATTGATAATTAGGTGTTTAATCTCACTTACCGTATGAGGCTTCATCCAAACCTCCAAATCTAGACCTAATAATTCACATCGATTACTGTAACCAACGGCGCAGATAGCCTTCTTATTAGTATGTGTTATTGAACCGCTAATGTTATTTGGCCAGCTGGGAGAACGATCTTTTCCCGATGGAATGTCAAAAACATCTATATCTAATTGCCTAAGGGAATAATGGGCGATGTAACGCCCCGCTAAATATTCGGCTTGTCTTTTTTTAACGGCTTTAGATAATGATTGTGGAAAGTTAATAGATAACTCTTGAAATAGTTCTGGATAGTAGAGGTTAACTTCAAAATTACACTGATGCACTAGAAATTCATTGGCAATTTCTATTTTAACTATTTTATCCAGATTCAAAAAGGAACCGCTCATTGTCACTTCCTCTTTTAACTTCTATAAATGTAATTAACTCTTAATACACACATATTACACTTAAATTTGTATTACTAAATCTGCAATTAAAATCGTTCTATTAACCATTTTTCAATTTCAGTAAATAGCAATTGTTGATCTTGTTGCAAAATAAAGGTGTGATCGCATTCTTGAATAAATTGAATAGAAAGCTGATTATTAAATTGTACCATTGGCAAAGCATCCTGAAATTGTAAAGGATAATTACAATATCGATTCGAGCCAGCGGTAAAAAAATATAGCAGTTCTACATTTCTCTTCACTAACCCTTGCCATTCATCAACCGTTTTAGATTTCTCAGGCAAACGCCACGTGAAATATCCTCGTTCAACGGCTTCTTTATTAGATTTTTTAAGCAACGAGGCTACTTTATCTACAATTGCCAGACCAATATTTAAAACAGCCTTACAAAAGCGTTTAAAACTAGTGAAAATAGGAAGATATCGGCGACAATAAAATTGCCAGGTTTTATAAGCGTAACCATCCACGAAAATACTACCGACTACATCAGAATATTGTACGGCTACCTTATGCGCGTTATCAGCACCGGTACAAATGCCAAATAAAACAATTTTTTTGACTCCACAGCGACCTTTTAAATATTTTATTGCCTCACCGACATCCAAAACAAGTTGTTTTTCATATWCTTCATYAGAGTCAYTRTTTGAGCTATCRCCRATACCYGAAGTATCAAWCCTCATTGAYACATAACCYGCATCGYYTAGCGATCGGCAAAGATTAGTCGCCATTCGAAAAGGACCAGARCGATGAACYARKCCTGARTTAAGTACGATTACAGCAGGATTTTCTTGATTAATTTTCTTTGGTTCTGAAACAATTCCGACAAGTACGCCATTTTTACCAAAAGTGGCTACTTTTTCATTAAACATCACAAACAGCCTTAAAAATTATTTCCGCGAAACCAGGTATCTTAATCGCTGATTCGATGGATTTTACATTGCCCCATGCCGACTCTATGCTGAGCTTACTCGATGAACAGGCCGTCGATTGAAATAAAGCATTTTCCATAAACGCCTTAACAGATTTTTCGCTATCTTCCGAAGCTAACATCATTAATTGCTTTGGTTTAAAGTGTTTAGATTGTATACAAGCTCTACTCAAATTAGACCTTAACTCTTCTGAATAGTCGAAGCCCATCAACTCATTGTTTATATCCACTATTCGAGGCTTTAAAAAACGCAAAGGGTCAGTCAGCATCTGGGTGTTTAGACTTGTCATTTCGTCTAGGTATATTTTTGTATCCAGAATRGGATCCCAGCATATTACCTTCTCAACTTGAAATTTWGAARARGRTATATTACTTGAATCAATCGCAATATTKGCACCTAAACGGCAACCAATCARYGATAKWYTTCTAACKCCGGAAAYCGCTTGTAATTCTTCTACYGCWGATTGAACATCTTGACACCAACGACTGTAATTCGTTTCAACAAAACTACCTGAGGAATCACCGGTTCCAAAATAATCGAATCTCAGAACATGCAAACCCATACGACTCAATTGYTGCGCAACTTGATAATATAGTCGGTGGACACGATTATATTCGTGACCAACCGGATAGCACATGACGACTCCAACRTTCGAGTRRTTTACTCCAGTCGGAGAGTGRTATGCACCATATAATGGCTGATTTGATTCGCCAAAATAAAAAGGAGTCATTTAAGTCCGTTTACTAAAATTGTTTTTATTAAAAATCTATCGGTATATTACCAAGATTACAACACATTGATAGTAAATTATCCCACTCGCGAAATTATTTTAATAAAATTAACATGCTAAATCAACCCGCGTAATTTGGCTAATTGTTAAGATTATTATAAATTTGAAGGGATTAAATTTATAACGTAATATAAGACGCAACTCTTAAGATTTAGGCCATAAATTCATTATGATTTCTAGCAACGTGATTAAAAACGCAGAACTAACTAGCGAAGAACTCAATTTTTTTGTATTAAATGGATACTTTATTAGAAAAGCAGTGCTCTCTAACCAAGAATGCGATAAAGCCATTGAAATAGCGTGGCAAGAATTGGATAAACAAGGTATTCCTAATAAACCAGAAAAATGGAAGACTCATCAAAGATTAAAGAGAAAAATGGGAGTGATTAAATTACGCGGTGAAGTTGAAGACAATGCCTTCTTAAATACCTTAGCGGAAAATCCCGTGGTTCGCTCAGTTGTCGGTGAATTAATTGGCGGTGAGATTAAATGTATGGGTACTAGGGGGTTATATCCTACGTTTCCTGTTTCACTAACAGTCGCTCGACCTTACGAGCCTCATATTGAGATGCATCCGGTACAAGTTTTTGCGATGTACTACTTTGACGACGTTAAAAATAATAACGGCGCTTTATACGTTTGGCCAGGTAGCCACCTGCCCATATATCATGCTTGCGACTATAAATTTCATTATCAACCTAACCAAAATTTTAAACCCGTATATAATCGATATAATTTATCTAAACCCGCTGAGTTAACCGGCGGAAAAGGTGACGTTATATTTTTGCATCATCGAATACTTCATAGTGGTAGCAATAATTTTGCCGATAAGATTAGATTCGCCATGTTAGTCGATTATGTACCGGCTAACTTCGAGCAATTAAGAAAACAAAAGCCTAACGAAAACACTTGGGAAGACTGGAGTGAAAAAGTTCAACTAGCAGTAGAGTCGAATACCCAAGCAGAAATACAACCAACAGCGTCTTTATCGAGATCGCTTGCTCTTAAATTGGTTCACGGATTAAGAAAAGTCCGAGGGATCCCACAGCATTCTTACGGCGAATAAATCCTGCAGCTAGGAATTTACCCGTTATTTTCGCAACCAACCTTTAATTTTTTTGCTAAAAGAGGTTTTTGCTTTTTCCGTTTCCACTGGCCTAGAAGTTTGAAAATTGCTAATTTGTTTAGCTATTTGCCCTAATGTTCCGGCGGCAATAAGCATCGGTTCAACCCGTAATCCAGTGGCCTTTTGTATTTTTGCAATAACCGATACAGCTAACATCGAATGGCCTCCAACGATAAAGAAATTATCACTAACCGATAACGGATCTTCATGTCCGAGAGCTTCATTCCATATTTTGGCCACTTGAATTTCGGCTTCACTCTCTGGTGCAACTAAGTTATCGTCATTAATCAGAGTTCCAGAACGAGGGTCGGGCAATGCTAAACGGTCTAATTTACCATTTGCGGTTCTTGGCAGTTCAGTGATWGAMACAAAAAACTGMGGGATCATATAYTCKGGYAAACTTTKRSTTARAAATCGTCTAAGYTCKGTATTMGTTGRTTGMGGAYTATTKMKCTCTGGYACRTAATAAGCGACTARRCGTAAATCATYTTCCGACATYTKAAAAATTCGRGCKGCWGATTGWGTRATMGAYKSRTGYCCYRMTAAAACRTTTTCGATCTCGCCCAACTCWATTCGATGWCCACGYARYTTTACTTGCGAATCCAATCGWCCGAGACATTCAAGCTCACCRYYRTGAKTRAATTTAACTTGATCACCCGTTCGATAGGCACGATAAGTAACGCCGTCAATATTCAAGTACTCAATAAAGCGTTGCTGTGTTAATTCCGGCCTTTTCAAATAGCCTCTCGCCAATCCTCGGCCACTAATATACAGCTCACCTGGTACGCCAACTGGCGTTTGCCGCATAAGACTATCTAAACAAAATAATTGAGTATCTCCAATTGCCCTACCAATTGAAATATTTTTCTTTTCATCAATTATTTCAACACAGCTTGACCAAATGGTTGTTTCAGTGGGTCCATACATGTTCCAAAGACTGCCAACTTTAGTAATTAACTTATCCGCGAGTTCTTGTGAAAGTGCTTCACCACCAGACAGCGCCTTTAAACTTGAGTTCCCTTGCCATCCAGAGATGAGTAACAAGCGCCATAAACTAGGTGTCGCCTGCATCAACGTGACACCCGCCCGCTCAAGTAGATTGATTAATTCTTGTCCGTCATAAACGGCTTTATCATCTGCAATAACACAAGTAGCGCCGACTGATAAAGGCAATAACATTTCTAAAATCGATATATCAAAAGAAAATGTAGTAATTAATAAAACTTTATCGGTGTCTAATATTCCCGGTTTCAAGACCATTTGCTGTAAGAAATGGACTAACGCTCGATGTTCAATTTCTACCCCTTTAGGTTTACCGGTAGAACCAGAGGTGTAAATCACGTATGCGAGATCGCTTTCATTGCGAGTAATTGCTAACGAGTCAGATGACTCTGTCACTATTTCACTGGAAAACTTATCTAAACAAATAGTAGCAAAACCTTGATCGTCACTTAAAGATAATAGCTTTTCGGAAAACGCTTTCTCAGTTAAAACCAAAATAACACCTGAATCTTTAAGCATAAAATCCAGTCTATCTTCTGGAAATTCAGGATCTAATGGTAAATATGCGCAGCCCGCTTTAAAAATAGCCAGGATGCATACCAACAAGCGTTCGCCTCGTCCGAGACAAAGACCAATAAGTTCACCTTTTTTAACACCTTGTTCTATTAAGAAATGGGCTAACTGATTGCTTTGCTCATCGAGCTGTCTGTAGGAAGTTTCATTATCGCAAAATAATATTGAGGTCCTATCAGCTTTTTGTTTTACAACTTTAGCGAATAACTCTAGAACACTACTAATATTTTTTTCTGGCAAAACGTAATCGTCACTTCGACAAGTCTCCCGATCATAACTTGAAAGTATTTCAAGTTGATTAACCGGAGTTTGCTCTGAAACCATCATGGATTCGAGTAATACGATAAAATTAGCGTACAAATTATCTACCGACTGTTGTTTAAATAATGCAGTACAGTAAGTAATTTCTAATGATATATTATCGTTATSTTGGCTAAAGAAAAAAGCTAAATCTGTTTTCGATGAATTGACAGGTACTGGTTGATGATTAAAGCTCAAACTATTTGTTTTTACGCTTCGTTCGGAAACATGTTGATATCCCATTAAGATTTGAAACAATGGCGTTCGGCTAAAATCTCTTTCTATATTCAGTTCAGCTACTAATTTTTCAAAAGGAAATGCTTGATGTTTTTGAGCATCTAAAACATTATTCCGTACTTGATTTATGGCATTTCTAACTGATTTATCAGGATCTAATTGTGTTCGAATAGCCAATGTATTAGCAAAAAATCCGATTAGCGGTTCAAGCTGTTTTTTAGGACGATTTCTTACTAAGGTTCCAATAACAATGTCGTTTTGTTCCGTATATCGACTAAAAAGTATCTTAATAGCCGTCAATAGAATGATATAGACACTGGAATCAGTTTGTTTAGCCGCTCTCTCAATTTTTTCGGTCAGGTTTGAATTGAGCTTGAAAAATAGAGTTTTACCATCATAGCTTTGCGTTGGTGGACGAGAGTAATCAGTTGTTAAATTTAATGTTGATATAGGTTGTTTAAAAATATTTCGCCAATAACTTAGTTCTCTATCTAATTCCGGCCCACTTAAAAAATCATCCTGCCATACCGTATAATCAGCATATTGAATATTCAAGTCATTAATTTTTGGCGTTCGCTTATCATCGTTAATGCTATCACTCGAGGAATAGAAACATGCAACCTCATTAATTAAATTAGTCATTGATGCACCATCAGAAATAATATGATGCGTCATCAAAAACAATAAATGATGTTCCTCAGAGAATTTTAAGACATGTGCTCGAATCAATAAGTCATTATTTAAATCAAAAGGTTGGCTGGCTAATTGTGACAAATAATTGAACAACTTAGAGTCTGAACCTGAGTCTGAGTGATGTTCAAATTCTTCGAGGRTAATWTTYAAATCAACTTCTGCATCAATWACYTGCATTGGTAYATTKTCAATAATTTCAAATCGAGTACGYAGCGATTCATGACGTTTTATGACTTGCTTGATTGAATCCCCGAGTCGATTAAAATCTAACACCCCATCTAATATAAATGCAGAGGGTAGATTATAAACAGACTGATTTGGAGAAAGCTGATCCATATACCACAAACGTTGCTGTCCAAAAGAAAGTGGGCAAGGACCATTTCCTGTGCGTTTGGTTATATCAGAATTTACTTTGGTTTTAATGCCTCTCTTTTTTAGCAATTCGGCAATTCGCGCATTTTTATCCATCATTTTATCCGTCAAGTTGCTCTTCAAATTCTACTGACAACCAAATATCGGCAACCTCTTCGACTAGTTCTGAATCACCAAATGCTTCACACAACGGGCCTTTTATTAATTGGTGGATCGTAGGCGAATCAAATATTGAACGAATCGCCAATTCTACTTGGAAAACATCTAACAACTGACTGACCATTTCAGTGGCGACTAAAGAATGCCCACCAAGATCAAAGAAGTTATTGTGGATACCCACAGAATCTAGTTTGAGGATTTTTGACCAAATTGACACTAGCACTTTTTCTGCACTGGTAGTGGCTTCCACAATTTCACAAATGTCGAGTGCTGAATCGATTTCCGGTAACGCCAGTCGATCAAGTTTTCCTGATGGTGTTAGGGGTAGTCTATTCAATCTCATGGTTTGAGAAGGCAACATATAATCGGGTAATTTCTCTGACAAGAACGCTCGCAGTTGATCTTTTTCAGCTCTGCCGTTTTCCAACCAGCCATCTTTGGTCTCTAGATAAAGTGACAAAGCAGTTGAATTACTTGAGTCCTTATAACTATTAGCCGCAGAACGTATAACCATCGAGTGAGAATTAGCCGCTGATTCTAAATCACCTAACTCAACCCTGAAGCCTCTAACCTTAATCTGCAGATCTTTTCGACCTACCAATTCGAGCATGCCTCCTTCATTCATGCGTGCCAAATCACCTGTTCTACAAAGACTCTCATAGCCATCTGAAGAAAAAGGGTTTTCTAAAAAGCGTTGAGCATTCAGTTCTGGATCTCCAAAATACCCCTTCGCTAGCGGATCTCCAGCAACACACATTTCGCCAATAGCACCTTGCGGAATTAATTGAAGCTCCTCATTTAATAAATAAACTTTGGTATTATCAATAGGCCGACCAATTGGCACAACCTGAGCATCTCTCGCCAATTTTTCGGTATCAAAAAAAGTCGCGTTAGATGAACACTCCGTTGCACCAAATAAATTTAATAAAGGGACGTTGGGAAATCGTGCTCTCCATCGCGTTACTTGCTCAGGTGTAATCGGCTCCGCGCTCGTTGTTGCTAATCTTAAACTCTGCCAACCTTGATTGCATGCACTATCAACATTATGGTTTTCTTGCTCCGCTTGATTCAAAATATTAGAAAGCAGTCCCGGCGAACCCAGTAAATAGGAAACCTTATGGGTACAGCAAGCTTTCCAAAACTTAGCGCCATCAATCACTTCATCATGATTCAATAGAAGGGTTGGAATCCCTTTAAGTAGTGCACCAAAAATTTCCCAATTGGATGCAACAATCGAATAAGATTTCTGTAATACCGCCACATCATCCGATTGAAACGGGAATTCATGCCACATCCAATTGAGTCGATTGATAACGGCTCTATAGGGAATAGACAATCCTTTCGGTTTGCCAGTACTGCCTGAAGTATAAACGATATTGAAAATATCAGATTGTTTGGCTTTAAAATGATCTACCGAATGTGACAAGTTTTTATTGCTACAAGCATTTATTTCTGTCGACGAGCTATCTAAATCAATTTGAATCGGAGCATTATTTTCGACAAGAGTGGTTTTATCATGATAAATAAAAGCGGTAGCGTCAACATCACGACAAATTTCTTCTAATCGATTTTTAGGGAAATTATGGTCAATAGCAACATGAATTGCACCTATTTTAGAAACCGCTAATAAAGTGGCTATCATATCGATAGAACGATCTAAACAAAGTATCACTCGATCGTTGAAAAGCACGCCTCGATCATTTAAAAAATGAGCAATTTGATTTGTTTTTTGATTAAGTGTTTCATATGTCACTTCTTCTTGATTGAAAATGATCGCCGTATTTTCTTTATTATTTTCAACCTGGATTTCAAATAAGGAGGCTATATTCTGGGAGTAATTAATTTTTCTCTCGGTGTTATTAAAATCTTCAAGCAACCATTTTTTTTCTTCGGTATTGATTTGCGCAAGACGACTAATTTGTTGACTAGGATCTTCGCAAACCGCCGTTAAAGTTAATACAAAATTATTCAATATTCTTTTTATTTTTGATGGCTTAAATAATTTAGTTAAATAGGAAAACTGTAAATAAATTCTATCCAGATGCTCTTGTGCATATAGTGCCAAGTCATATTTTTTAAAGGTCGAATCAACTTCGCTTGATGAAACCTGTAACCCATCGACTTTCGGTGCCATTTGCGGTAAGTTTTGCCAATTAAACATTACTTGAAATACCGGAGAAATAGTTTTATCTCTTGGTATATCTGCCCATTCTAACATCCACCGAAACGGGTAATCCGCATGATCGATCGATTCATTAGTCGTGGTTTTTGAAAGCGTTAATAATTCTTTGAAATTAATTGAACCTTCTACGTTAATTCTGATGGGTAACATATTCAAAAACCAACCAACAATATTCTCCGCTCCACTCGTCGCTCTATTTGCCAAAGGCGTACCGATAATAATATCTTGCTGATTAGAATATTGACGCAAGAAAATATAGAACGCCGATAATATTGTGGTATACAAAGTCACCCCATTTTCTCGACTAATCTGCTTAAGTTGACTAGAAAGTTCTGCGTCTAACATAAAACTTTCGCCACTACCGGAATAATCAGGTTCAGAACCACGCGCATAATCAATTGGTAAATCTAATACGGGTAATTGACCTTGTAACTGATTTTTCCAAAACGCTTCTTCTGGCTTTAAATTTTCATGGGTAATATTTTCTTTTTCCCAAATAGCAAAATCACTAAACTGAATGGGTAAGTCCGATTCAAATCCTTTCTTACCCGATATTATTTCAGAGTAAGCGTCCATCAAATCATTAATGATAATCGCGAACGCCCAAAGATCGAAAATGATTTCCTGGTAAGTAAAAACAAATTCATGATGTTCTTTTGATAACTTAAATAATTGTAATTGAAGAAGGTGATCCTTTTCTAAATCAAAGGCATGTTTGCCTAATTTCGTATTGATTTGATCCATTTCTTTGGTTGCTTCATCAAACTCTAAATGACTTAGATCAGTAAAGGTGATTTGAGTGGCAGAATAGTCATCAAAGGTTTGTGCCGGCTCGCCATTATTCATCACAAACTGGGTTCGCAATACTTCATGCCTGTCTACGGTTTCTTTCCAAGCTTGGCTGAATTCGTCTCGGCAAAGTTTGCCTTCAAGGTGGACACTACCCTGCGCTGTGTAAAATGGGTTGTCGGGGTCGAGCTTCCACAAATACCACAAGCCCCACTGGGAATGACTTAACGGAATGTGTTTAAGTTTGTTGGATTGCGCCGTTAACCCAACTTTTGCATTTCTAGAATTCTGCTGATTACTGCTAGTCTGCTGTTTATTCTTTTCGATGGCTTCTTCTATTTTTATCACACTGTTATTTTGCATTAGAAAAGAAGCGGGCAGTTTAAATGTGAATTTCTTATCAATTCGATTGATAATTTGCATCGCCAATAGAGAATCGCCACCTAAATCCAAAAAGGGATCGTTAACGCCTATTCCTTCAAAACCTAAAATATCGCTCCAAATCTTGATGACCTGTTGTTGCATTGGATTTTCAGAAGCAACAAAAGGTGTATCTATTTCAGGTCTTACTTTTTCAGGTTTAGGAAGCGCCTTATAGTCCAATTTTCTATTAGCATTGATGGGCATTTCTTGCAGAACAATAATCTGCTGAGGAACCATATGTAYSGGTAARGCTYTACGAATTTSACTKCGTAATTCMGAAGGYTTAATCGYTTCATTGGTGGTAATATAAGCRACTAARAATTGAGTTCCTTCGGCWACAGTTTGTCTTGCTTTGCGATCTTTCGCRGTCAGYCTRTCYTGYTGTCTTTCTAATCGACAAACCTTTACCGCACATTCRTTGATYGAWGSTTGTTTTCTAATTACACTTTCAATTTCGCCTAAYTCAACTCGCATRCCACGAAGTTTKACTAARTTATCYTCTCKACCAATAAACTCTAATTGATTAGTTGRKTTTAATCGCACCATATCGCCGGTTCTAAATACCGGATCGGAATAATCATTGTGCAAAGGGTTTTGAATAAAATTTCGTGCTGTTTCGTTTTCTCTATTTAGATATCCCAGCGTTAAGTATTGGCTTTGAATAGTTAGCTCTCCACTTTCGCCTTGCTTAACTAAGGACTTATTGGAATCAAGAATTAAAATGTTTCGTCCATCGATCGCTTGACCAATCGGAACAAATGCTGACTTTGAATCTTCTATTGAAAACTCATGAAAAGTGGCTAGAACTGATTCACTCGGACCGTATAAGTTATAAATTCGAGCATCTTGTAAAGAGTGCCAAGCCGTTGGGAGATCGCTCGGTAAAGCCTCACCGGCTAATAATAAAAATTTTAAATGGGGTATCAACACGCCAGCTCCACTGACCTTTTCTGCTCCGTCACCATTAAGAGCATCGCGCATAACTTCGATAATTTGACGACAAAAACTCGGTACCACTTGGAGTATATCGGCCTTTATTTTAGTAACCCATCGAGCAAGTAAAAGTGGATTAAAGCGAACTTCCGGCGACTCAACGCATAGCGTTGCGCCAAAACAAAGCGAGCCAAATATTTCACAAAAAGACGCGTCATAACTAATCGAAGCCCATTGGATAAATCGCTTTTTCGGTCCAATCTCAAATTCTTTTGCCTGCCAAGTTATAAACTGACTAAAACTTCGATGAGATTGAATGATGCCCTTTGGTTTGCCAGTCGAGCCGGAGGTATAAGCAACATAAGCAACTGCTTTAGCATTATTAATTCGAGCTAGATTTTTAGTCGAGAAATCACTCAAATCATCTAACATTATAATCTTTTCAAACAGGTCTAATTCTTTTTTAACAAAATCAATAGTGAAAATATTATACGATTGCTGTTGTAGAAAACTAATAACTGCTGGATGGCGTAACAAAGATCGATCAACCACAACCGATGTTGGTGAAGACTCTTCTAGGATTCCAATAAGACGCGCGCTCGGGTGACACGGGTCTAGACAAACAAAATGGCTGTCTGATTTTAAGATCCCTAGTTGCACCGCAATTTGATTGATATTTGATTCAATCATAGTGACAATACAAGATCTTAAATCACTGCCTTCGTGTTGCGAAGATTTCAGTAAATTTGCTTCAAAACAATGAGCGAGTCGATTACTTTTAGCATTCAATTCGGCATAGTTAAGATCACGTTCAGGCGATTCAATAGCGCATAAATCAGGATGCTGATCGACTATTTTTTCAARCAGCCACTCTAACCGGTAATCAGATGACCCTTCCYTAGAGTTTTGATTTTCCATTAACTTCTCACAACTGAAAAATGGCTATTAACACACATAAAAATAAAACCCAATTAGGCTAAAACTAGCATGCCTAAATTAAAAACTAGATTAAAAATTCTATTGAATTTCCATATCATCTATCCACTGACGACGATGGCTACGAAGAAACGCTCTTGCCTTCTCTATATCATCGCTAATCACTCGATCAACATCCAGAAAATCCACATGTTTTCTAAACTCATCAAAAATTTGTTGGGTTTTTGGCGATAGCGTCAGCTCCTTATTAAAGTCAATGGCTTGTGCCGCGTGTAATAACTCAATAGCAAAGACAAAATTGGCATTATCTCTAATAGTTTTTAGTTTGTAGGCAGAAGTTGCTCCCATACTGACATGATCTTCCTGTAATTGGCAGGTGGGGATAGTGTCAATACTCGCTGGGGTCGCCATGACTTTATTCTCATTGACTAAGGCTGCAGACGTGTATTGTGCAATCATTAGACCCGAATTTAATCCAAATTTAGCCACTAGAAAGTCAGGTAATCCTCTTTGCCCCGATAACAATTGATAAGTTCTGCGCTCCGAAACATAAACCAACTCACTTAAAGCAATCGCTAAGAAATCCAATGTTAAAGCCGTTGATTCACCATGCAAAGCGCCACCAAAAAGAATTTCATCTTCTTCGGGGAAAAATAACGGATTATCGGAAACACTGTTGACTTCTTTTTCAACAATATCACAGGCATAGTTATATGCTTGTCGTACCGCGCCATGAACTTGCGGAATACAGCGAAAAGAGTAAGGATCTTGCTTGGATTTATTACAAGTGTCTAAGTCAAAATGGTTACTACCTTCCATTAACTTAACGAAATTTTTAGCCACCACAGTGCGTTCGGGATGATAAGAAGTGGTGTGATAAAGTGGATCGTAGAAAGTTTTTGAGGTACTAAATGCCTGCGCACTCATTGATGCAATGACATCCGCCGAGCGGACAAAATCGCCAATTTCTAACAATGAATCCACCGCATTAGCATTGATATACTGAATGCCATTAGTGATCGCCAGTCCTTCTTTAGGCTTTAAACGCAACGGTTTCCAACCAAGTTCTGCAAACGCTTTATCGGTTTTAACAATTTCACCATTCTGATAAACCGATCCTAACCCAATTAAAGGTAACCCCATATGAGCTAAAGGCGCCAAATCGCCACTTGCACCCACACTGCCTTTTTGCGGAATGGTTGGAATAATATCGTTATTCCAAAAATCCAGAAAACGGTTCACTACGTCCATCGATATTCCGGTACTGCCCCAGCGAAAGGTTAATAACTTGATAAACATAGTCAACCGAGAAAGTCTTTCAGGTACAATAGGACCAACACCTACAGCATGAGAAATAACGTGGTTATATTGTAGTAATTCCATTTCAGAATCTAATATACGAGTTTCACATAACGAACCAAATCCAGTATTTACCCCATAAATGTGCTGACCTTCTTTTGATTTAGTAATAACAAATTCATGCCCTTTCACAATCTTGCTGATCACCTCAGCTGACATTGAAAGCTGTGGTCGCGATTCAATAATTTCTTCTATATCTTTTAAAGAATAATACTTTGCTGTGATGCTATGGTTATTTGACTTATTTTCCATCTTGGCTGTCTCCCTTAACTTAAATAATTGTGGTGACTTAATGACTATTTATCTGTTTAATATTAATTTGCACCCTTTAAATTTAGCACAGTTTAAGGATCAAAATGTGAAACTATAAAAGAATGCTCCTCTTTGAGCGAAGAAGAGGCTGCTCATAATAAATAAAACTAGCTAATTAGGAATAAGAATCATTACTGTTTAGTATATCTAAAACCGATCGGAATGATCAAGTGCACCATAGAAAACGCGACATATTTACTAGTAGTAAGTTGACTGGCTAAAACTCTAGAACAATCTCTACTTTGTAAATAAATGGTTTTTCTTTTTGCCTAACTTGACCATAAAAAAGCGACCAAATAGTGCTTTGTCAGATGAAAAGATTTCACCTGATTTCCTATTGTCGTCATTTCCCTTAGTAATCCCATTCACCCAGACGGCATTACGCCCTAAAGCATCTTTTACTTCACGACCCACTTTTGCCATTCCACACTCGGATAACAGTGCGGTTAATGGTTTTTCTGCAAAATCCGCCGGCAATTCACTCGATGGCAAACCGTCCTGTGCTAATTGCGACAGATCACTTTCAGATAAATCAGCCAATGCACCGCTAAACATTGCTTCGGTTATACGCTGTGCCGATTCAAGACCTTGTTTGCCATGAACCAACAACGTGACTTCTCTTGCTAAAATCGATTGTGCTTCGGGACGACCTTGTGCTTGTTTATCTTTTGCTTCGATGGCGTTGATTTCGTCTTCACTTAAGAACGTAAAGTATTTTAGAAAATTGTAAACATCGGCATCTGCCGAATTAAGCCAAAACTGGTAAAAGGCATATTGACTAGTCTTTTTAGCATCAAGCCAAATAGTGCCAGACTCTGTTTTACCAAATTTAGTCCCATCGGACTTAGTGACTAATGGTAACGTCATTCCAAACACTTGCTTTCGATTCATTCGGCGAGTGAGATCAATACCGCCGGTAATATTTCCCCATTGGTCACTTCCACCGATTTGAATGGTGCAGTCATAACGCTTGTTAAGTTCGGCAAAATCGTATGACTGTAAAATCATATAGGTAAATTCCGTAAAAGAAATGCCTTCGCCTTCTCTATCGATTCTTTGCTTAACTGACTCTTTTTGAATCATTTGATTAATTGAGAAGTGTTTCCCCACATCTCTTAAGAAAGTTAATATATCAACTCCCTCGGTCCAATCGAGATTATTAGCTACAATGGCAGAGTTCTCGCCACAATCAAAATCAATAAACTGGCTCACTTGAGTTTTTAAACAATCGACCCATTCGCCGACGACTTCTTTTGTATTAAGTTGGCGCTCACTTGCTTTAAATGATGGATCGCCAATCAATCCAGTGGAGCCTCCCACTAATGCAATGGGTTTATGACCATGCTGTTGAAAACGCTTCAAAGCGAGTAATGGCACTAAACTGCCAATATGTAAACTATCAGCGGTAGGGTCAAATCCACAATAGACAACCTTCATGCCTTCGTTTAAATGCTCTTTAAATGAATCTTCTGAGGTCATTTGTTGGATCATGCCTCTCCAGCCCAGATCTTTAACTAAGTCACCGTGAATTAAACTATCATTTGTTGCGTTTTTGTTACTCATTAACTTTCCAAATCAAATTTTGTTTTAGTTACACCTTTCTTGATTTTCAAAAAAAGGATAAAATCAAATAATTGCCGTGAATCTAGATTAAAAATAGATCAACCAATTGACGGTGCATTTTATCCTAGGAGCTTGTCCGAGAATAGGTATCGTTACGAGGAAGTGCAATTTTAAGTCATTTTTTTCGTTCATTGGAGGCAAATAGCGGGCTATTTAACGATAATGAACGGAAAAAAGGGCTGAAATAGCGCTTACGTAGTAGATGTTCTATTCTTGGACAAGCTCCTATTTTATCTCAAGATAAAACGAAGATGCATCAGTAATAATGGGAAGTGACTAAAAGTACGATGATAAAACAGGACTATAAACCGCGAATTAGCACAAAAGCCTTCTCAAATAATGCTTTTGCAACACTACCTGCGTGGATCTCTCACCCTTTTGCCATCATCGGTTATGCCTTGATTACGTTAATTTTAGCCATCATTCTATTTAAAGATGATGAAACATCTGCTGAAGACAGCATGATTGAATCAAGTATCGATCGAGTTGTAGAGGAAGCAGAATCAGTTAAATCGATTCAGCTTGAGTCTGGTTCGATTAATTCAGGTCCAATTAACTTGGATCTATTTAACACAAATGAATCAGCTACCACAGCAAGTCAGGCAAAAATCAAAAATAGCCATTTTGAGAAACAAACCCCGAGAAAAGAAACAGCAATACCCACAGTAAGACCAGACAGTCTGATTCAATCTGAAAAGCAAACCACACCAGTCATTAATAAAGGCAAAAATACAAAATATTCTTCGCCGACCATCATTCCTTTAAATTTCAGTAATTCAAAAAATCAAAAGTACGCACTCAAACCGCTAATATCATCTTTAAAATGGAAATCTGAATCCGTTAGAAAAAATGATAACTTATCCTTAATATTTAAAAGGATTGGCTTAACGCCTCAAATGGTTTATAAAATTAGCACTTTAGATAAGAACACCAAAATTCTAAGCAATTTGAGACCTGGTAAAAGTATCTATTACCAACTAGATAAAAATAATCAATTGATGTCTCTCAAGTATGTTATTGATATGCAAAACACGCTTTATGTTGAAAGAGAGTCTTTTGAGAGGCGCGGTGCTGATTCAGAGATAAACAAAAACAATAAACTTGTCAGTCGAATGGTTAATAAAACCATTGAATATAGAACCGCTTATATCTCCGGAATCATCACTGACTCTCTATTCTTGTCTGGTAAACGCGCAGGTATGAGTGACTCGTTAGTTATAAACTTCGCAAATATATTTGAATGGGACATAGATTTTATCTTAGATATTAGAGCGGGCGACAGCTTCTCATTACTTTACCAAGAAGAATTCTTAGATGGGGAAAAAATAGGAAATGGCAATATTATTGCCGCAGAAGTTGTCAATCGAGGCGATGTTATCAGAGCTATTCGTTATACCGACTCAAAGAATAATAGCGACTATTATTCTGATGCCGGACTCAGCATGCGAAAAGCTTTTTTGCGCGCGCCGGTAAATTTCAGATATATTTCTGATGGGTTTAATCCTAGGCGATTTCATCCCGTTCAAAAACGCATCAAACCTCATCGAGGAATTGATTATGCAGCACCGGTTGGGACTCCTATCAGAGCATCTGGTGATGGCAAAGTCATTGCTTCTGGCTATAATAAATTCAATGGTAAATACGTATTTATTCAACATGGTAATAGTATCGTCACTAAATACCTTCACTTGTCTAAACGGCTAGTAAGCAGAGGTAAACGAGTCAAGCAAGGTCAGATAATTGGAAAACTGGGTAGTACTGGCATGGTAACTGGTCCACATTTGCATTATGAATTTGTGGTGAATGGCGTTCATCGTAACCCTAGAACAGTCAGTTTACCAAAAGCAGAAGCTATTCCTAAATATGAAAAAGCCAATTTTTTAATTGCGAGTAAAGCATTAGTGCTCCAACTCGAGAATCGCAAGCAGATCCAATCGTCACAGCTAGTAGCGAAATAATAATGAACGATGATTTATATATTGGCTTAATGTCTGGAACTAGCATCGATGGCATTGACGTCGCGTTGGTTAAAATGACTCCATCTGAATGTATATTAGTGGCATTTTTAAATTACCCAATCAAGCCAGAGATTAAACAAAATATTTCCAAACTAAGTAGCCCTCAATCTCGTAGCACCTCACTAGAATTTGAAAATAGAATTGAGTTAATGGCAAAAATNGGATGTCATTATGGGGCATTGTTTTGCTGATGCGGTTAACGCCATTTTAAAACAAGAAAATTTATCGTCATCCGACATTATCGCGATAGGTAGCCATGGTCAAACACTTCGTCACCGCCCCGCTAATAAAAACCCATTCACTCTTCAAATAGGCGATGCCAATATCATTGCTGAGAAAACAGGGATCACTACCGTTGCAGATTTTAGAAGAATGGATATTGCCGCTGGCGGACAAGGCGCTCCACTCGCGCCAGCCTTTCATAATGCCATATTACGCAGTAGCAAAATTGACCGAATCATTTTAAATTTAGGTGGTATTGCAAATATCACTTTATTACCCAAAGACAGCAATAAAAACATCCTTGGATTTGATACAGGTACAGCAAATACTTTACTTGATGCTTGGTACAAAAAACATCACCCAAACTCGAAATATGATTTTGATAAAGATTCTAATTTTGCAAAAAAAGGAAACATTAATAAAGTTCTATTGCAGATTTTACTTTCTGATCCATTCTTTCAATTACCACATCCTAAAAGTACAGGTCGAGAACATTTTTGTTTAGATTGGTTATTAACTCAAATAAAAAGAATTAATCAGGAAATAAAGCCCGAAGATATTCAAAGAACACTGATTGAATTMACCACTCARACKATTRYTGATTCAATTARAACMTTAARRCTCTCTAAATATCAAATACTCGCCTGTGGTGGAGGAATGCATAATCAATTCCTATTAACTTCATTGACTGAAAAATTAAATGTTAATGTGGAAAAAACAAACGATTTTGACGTCAATGGCGACTATTTAGAAGCGATGACTTTCGCATGGCTTGCCAAGCAAAGGCTAGAGCAGAAGACAGGCAACTTACCCTCGGTTACAGGCGCAAGACTTGCAAAAGTGCTCGGCGCTATCTATTCTAGCTAGTCGTAGCGCTCTCTGTGGTGCTATAGAAAATAGACTCTGGACTGAGAATAAGAATCAAAAAGGTGAATTACTACTTCAATTGGAAAATAATCGAGATGTTAGAATAAATTTTATTCATCAACTTAATGAATAGTTTTTTTTAGAATGAGTCAAGGGACATGTAAATTCAAGATAACAAGATTGAAGCTTTAAGTCAGATAAATTATTACAACTCGATTGACCGTACAAACGATCTTCAGCAACTGGAAATCCAAGCCCCGCTAGGTGCTTTCTTATCTGATGTTTTCGGCCTGTCTTAATCTGAACAAGTAATGATGACTGTTGACTTTGAGTGTTGTAACTCGATGATAAAATAATACTTAATGCGTTCTTCCCGTCAATTTGCTCGGTGATTTCTTTCAAAACTAAAGACTGTGGAAATTCACCCTTAACAAATGCCTGATATTTTTTCTCAACTTGCCTACTTTCAAAAAGATGAGTTAGCAATCTAGTGGCATTTTTAGAATGTGAGACAATGATCAAACCACTAGTCGCCCGATCTAAACGATGCACCAAAAAAGTGGCTCGTTTTTCTAGTTTATTTTTTTCTAAACCAAAAAGTTCAACCCAACGTGCTATAGAATTATGATCTCCCCATTTTGTTCCTTGAGAGAACATACCACTCGGCTTATTCCAAACGCTGTATTGCCCTTCATCACTTATTAATTCTGCAGGGGTGATTGGTGAAAAAAGTATCGTTTCATTAAAATATAGGTGAAGTTTATCGCCTTCTTTTAATGTTTTTTTTGCCCGTCGAATCCTTTGAGTTTTATTCTGTGCTGATTGTTCAGAAGGCGTAAGCCAAACGGCACCGTACTGCATCGCCAATTTCAATTTTTGAATAGAAACGTCTGGACAAGTTATCGCTAAAATAGAAATGGCGGTTTGATTAGACTCTAATATATCGACATGCTTTTCGAAAGGAGGCATAAAGCCTAATATCCAATGTCTAACATCTAAATTGAAAAAGACGAACCACAACCACAGGTCGTTGTTGCATTTGGGTTTTCTACAACAAAACGAGATCCATCCAAATCTTCTCGATAGTCGATTTTTGATCCGACTAAATATTGAAAACTTAAGGAATCAACTAACAATCGAACACCTTCTTTTTCAATCACTAAGTCATCTTCATTTTGCTCTTCTTCAAAGGCAAAGCCGTACTGAAAACCAGAACATCCACCACCGGTCACAAAGGCCCGCAGTTTTAAGTTAGGATTCTCTTCTTCTTCAATCAGTGCCTTTGCTTTTATGCTTGCTGCGTGGGTAAATATAATAGGACTTGCGCTAGCGACTACACCCGCACCAGAATTACTTGGATTTTCAGTATTATCATTCATTTAAATCATCTTCAATATTATCAGCGCCCATTTTTTCGACATCGGCTGATTCGTTAGTAGAACCCATCTTTTGGTTCTTATCTTTTGGATGTATTTCTTTCTGATGCGATATTAATTTTTGCTTTTCTGTTCGATGCAACATTTGACCATTCACTTCAGCCCCCATTGCCATTTCAATCAACTTATAATAAACGTTGCCTTCCACTCTCGCTTCAGACATTAGTTCAACATGCTCTAGCGCATGAACGTCTCCAGAAACTCGTCCTAATATAACAATATGAGGAACTTGTATTTCCCCTTCAACAAAGCCGTTATTACCGATAGTTAATAACGAATTATCCACCTCATCTGAAATGATATTACCTTTAACATGCCCGTCAATATACAACACACCGGTAAAATTAATATCACCAGTGATTTTTGTTTGTTTACAAATCAGTGTGTCTGCAGCACCCGCTTTCGCTTTCGGGGATTGCTTTTTTTTACTACCGAATAACATTACTTCTCCTCAGGTTGCCAAAGTGTTTCAAATTTGGCTGTTTGATTTTTTCGTAGTCCCTTTGTTTTGGCTATTGCCACTAACCTTTGTGGCATAAAATCTTTAGGTAGTTGAATAAAACCTTGAATATTTTGAAAGTATTTAAATTGAAACCTAAAATCCGCAGTTTTGAAAGTACCTAGTTCTCTAAATTGATAACTTAATTGATGGTTTAATTGACTAGCCTGGTTATTATCCTGACCAATTCCTTTATCTTGTCCAAAAAGGGTAATTTCAACACTGCCTTTCAAAAATTGCGCTTGTTTCTGCGCTTGTATAATCGTCAATCTAAAATGAAACTGCCCTTCACTATCCATTTTTGTGATAGCGAGTTGATCAATATTCAATCCCTTTGCATCTTTTTCTGGCGCCATAATATTTCTATAAAAACGCAACTCTTCTTGCATGCTTTTTTGTTCTAATTCAAGCGTTTGTATACTTTCTATTAGATCTTGATTCGACAAGTTTTCAACTAAAGTCGATTGTTTTTCCAACACCAATGACTCTAATACTTGCTTATATGCAACTTGGGTATTGTCTAAGGTCGCTTTCGTCTCACTTAATAATTGCTTTGTTTTTGATAAATCCTTCACGGCTAAATATCGGCCAAGTGAATAAACGCTAACTAGTAATATTAAACAACCTAAAGCAATGGAAATATACCATACATTCGATTTTTGCTCGGTAACTATTAGTTTAGGACTATTCATTAGGTTAATTATTTTGACAACATTCTATTTTATCACTACCACTTTTTTTGCAACTACGATTAATTATAGAAGATTGAGGCTTCAACCTAGAATAGAATCATTAACCTAGAATCATTAACCTAGAATCATCTTTCACTAGCATCATTTATCAAAACAAGACAGAATTTACAATAATACAGGGTTAAGACACCTTAATTATATCAATTCATTTGTCTTTTTTATCAATAGGTTATATCCTAAACTTAAAGCAATTTAGAAGATACTCTCAAATGATAGGGTGCGATATTAGCATTTTATCCGCAATTGACCAATAGAGACAGACTAACTGAGATGACTAATCAAGGAATAATCTAAACATTCATGTCATTTTTTGAATCATTACGCATAAAATTAGGCAGTTTAGATGCCTTGCCAACCCTTGCAGCCTTGGGTTTTGTATGCGGCATTCTTGCGGGCGGCGTCATCGTATTATTTAGACTCTTTATCGAAAGTGGCTTTATTTTATGGCATACACAAGACACTACCGGTGATTTTGAATCATCACCTTACTGGTTTCGATTTATTCTGCCAACCATTGGTGGATTTGTAGTTGGTTATATTCTCCATAAAGTCGGTAAACATTATCGTCAAGTCGGCGTTGGACACGTTATTGAACGAATGTCTTTTCACCAAGGTTATCTGAATTGGCGAAATGCATTGGTTCAATTTTTAATCGGTGGCTTAACCATCGCCAGTGGTCAATCTGTTGGGAGAGAAGGTCCAGGGATCCACTTAGGCTCGGCAGCGGGAAGTTGGTTGGGGCAAAAATTAAACCTTCCAAACAATAGCATACGCGTGTTAGTCGGTTGCGGAACCGCAGCGGCAATTTCTGCAAGTTTTAACACGCCTTTGGCGGGCGTGATTTTTGCAATGGAAGTGGTCATGATGGAATATGCCGTGGCTAGTTTTATCCCTTTGATACTATCCTCCGTCTCTGCCGCTATTTTATCTCGAATCGTTTTCGGCAATAACGTTGCCTTCATTGTTCCTACGGTTGACCTGCAGTCTCTTTGGGAAATACCTAACTTTATTCTTTTAGGTTTAATCATAGGAACAGTTGCCGCTATTTTTATCAAAGGCACGGCGATTGTCAGCGAAAAAGCAAGCCAATGGTCAACATGGTTAAAATGTAGTATTGCAGGTATGAGCGTAGGTATTATTGCACTAGCCGCGCCAGAAGTCATGGGGATCGGATACGATACGGTGAATGCCGCACTGCATGGAAACCTTACACTGCAAATTTTAGTGGTCGCTTTTGTCGGCAAGCTTTTAGCCACCATTATATGCTCAGGTCTTTCACTACCCGGAGGTGCGATTGGCCCTAGCATGTTTATTGGCGCAATGATTGGCGGCATTATTGGCTCACTCGGTGCAATGCTATTGCCCGACTACGCCTCAGAGTATGCGTTTTATTCAATGGTGGGTATGGCGACTATGATGAGCGCTATTTTACAGGCGCCTCTTGCTGCTCTGATGACTTTATTAGAGCTAACGAATAATCCAAATGTTTTACTGCCCGGAATGATTGCGGTGGTGGTTAGTAATTTAATGGTCTCGCAAGTTTTTAAACAGAGCTCTATTTTTCATTCGCAATTGCGCTCAAAAGGATTAGATTTAAGAATAAATCCTCTTTCACAGTTCCTTCGTAGTGTCGGCGTTGCGGGATTAATGGAGCGGAAATTAGTCTCCCATGATAATAAATTCATTACCTTAAGAGAGGCTGAAAAACTTTTATCTGATACACCAAAATGGATATTGATTCGTCAAAAAGAAGAGGCTAATTCTTTATTGGCAGCAAATGATTTAGCTCGCTATATTTTAGAATTGAAAGAAAGTTGGGAGTTAATAAAACAAAAATGCAAAGATAAGAACTTAGCTCTACCGGATGAATCAGAGTTGCAAAATAAAGAAATTGATTTATTAGCGATACCAGCCGATAGACAAAATGTCGCCTCTGTTTATTTACAAGCTAATTTAGAAGAAGCGTTAGATACCATGGAACGAGAAGATGTTAACGCTGTTTATATTTTTAGAACCGTCACAGCAACATCTGAGAAAATCTATGGCGTATTAACCAAGAGTAAAATTGAGTCTCATTATGGTCATAAATAAAGACTTTATATCACCTCTCTCCACATACCACTGAAATAATTAATATGAGTCGTAGGGATAGAAAAGACTATTAGCTATTAATTTCCATCAACCATTGTTTTACCCTATTAGCTTGATGAGTTTTAATCGAATTACAGCTTACCTTTTTTCCATCTTTTTTAAGAATATGTAAATTTGAAGTACCCACTGAATTTGATTGGGTGCTAACACTAACAAGTTGAGAGAAAGGAATGTTCTTCTTTCCAAAAAGCAATCCAACAATACAAGTTTTAATCACCAGATTAGAGCCTTCAATATAAAATCGAAAAGTCGTCAAAGCCCAGTACCAACAATAAAACCAGAAAATCGTAGACCATATTGTCAAAGTTATTTCGCCTTCTGAAAGTTCATATATATCACCACTTGAAAATAATCTTTCTATAATGATAAACAACATTAAGGTAAAGAAACTCATCCCTATTTTTGATAATATGTTTCTTTTCAGTACCATATTCATATCTTCAGTCGACTTCAATTTATTAGGTACTTCCATTTTAATTTTCGCTTGTTCTTCACTATAATTTTTTTGACTTATATTAGCAATGCTAACACCTTTTCCAAAAATTTCTTTTGCAGGGATGTCTAGAGAGCCTTTAAGCTCTAGCCACTTTAAGTAACTTTCCTCTTTACTAATGCCTCTCATCATTTTGCTGTTAAAAATAATCGAACATTCTGATTTGCTAGAATGTTTTAAAATGAAAAACCACTCGATTTGCTGGCCATGATGAACGCTTCCAAAAACGCCTTCGTACCAATTGAAACTCTCATACTGATTTAGTTTTTCGCTCCACTCTTTATGACGGATCTTATAAACTATCTGCTTACTAGAAATCGTATAACGACCGCAATTACGTTTAGCTAAACGATAAATATACTCTCCTGCGATCACTAAAAAGACAATCAGAGCTAGCCATCCGGTGAGTTCAAGATCGCTCAATGAATTACTTTCAATCATGACCAAAATCATTAAAAATAACG